>JAAUSV010000260.1 GCA_012032525.1 Leptolyngbyaceae cyanobacterium SL_7_1 | reverse complement strand
CCATCACACTTGTTGTCTTAATCGGAGCCAACGATTTACTAACAACTGCGCCAGTGCTTGCTTGGGCAGTCCGCTCCACAGGGCTGTTGGGCTGCGAAGGATGTATAACAAGTATATAGCTGAACTAGTACGTCTCTAAGACGAGGAGTTAAGTGAAACAACAATTAAAAATTCAACCCCCTCATCAAGTACTTACAGCCTTTTGTCAGCAATGGAAAATTAGAGAAATGTCCTTTTTTGGTTCAGTTCTACGTGAGGATTTCGGATCAGACAGTGATATTGATATCATGGTAAGTTTTGAGGAAGATGCGCCTTGGGGACTCCTAGAACTGGTCCAGATGCAACGTGAACTAGAAGCGTTGCTAGGACGTGAGGTTGATCTGATGACAAAGAAGTCGATTGAGCAAAGCCACAATTGGATTCGTCAGCAAGAAATTTTAGGAACCGCTCAAGTTGTCTATGTCGCGG
This sequence comes from Leptolyngbyaceae cyanobacterium SL_7_1, assembly GCA_012032525.1. Taxonomy (GTDB): domain Bacteria; phylum Cyanobacteriota; class Cyanobacteriia; order Elainellales; family Elainellaceae; genus JAAUSV01. The sequence goes on along the minus strand of JAAUSV010000260.1, from coordinate 6,637 downwards.
GATAATGCATCATTGCTTGATATTGTTCGGGCAGGGCAATTAATCTTGCAGTTTGCTCAAGGACTGGATCGTGAGCAATTAGACTCAGATTTACGAACACAATCTGCAATTCTTTACCAGATTGCAATTATGGGAGAAGCAACCAAACGATTATCTCGTGAGTTTCGAGAACAAAACCCTGAAGTACCTTGGGATAATATTGCAGGGATGCGAGATGTAGTTGCTCACCAATGTGACCGAATTGATCTGGACATTGTTTGGCAAGTCATCCAACGAAACGTTCCTAATCTGTTGAGCATATTGATAACTTTGCTACCAACTCAAGACCCCTAGGATTTTTATAAGAATAATCTGAACAACTCCTTTAAGGTCACTCAAGTAACCAGGCAATACATCACCCTCCCAAGCGGCGCTGCTCACCCCGGTGGCGAATAAACTCAGCCAAAAATGCCAATCCCCCCGAAACCCCAATTAAAAATACGCTCAACGCATTTACATCCGGCTTCACTCCCGTCCGTACCCGGCTGTAAATCTCCATCGGCAACGTCGTCACCCCACCCCCAGCCGTAAAACTGGAGATGAGAAAATCATCCATACTCAGCACAAACGCCAATAAACAGCCGGAAACGATCGCAGGCATCAACTGCGGCAACAAAACTTTGATAAACGCCTGAGCCGGAGTTGCCCCCAAATCCAATGCTGCCTCCTCCAAGTGGGGATTTAGCCCTGCCAACCGAGTGGAAACCACCAGCGCAATGTAGGCAAGACAAAAGACCACATGGGCTGCCACCACCGTCCAGATACTGAGGGGAATGCCCATGAAAGCAAGGAATACGAGGGTGGCAACGGCGATCGCAATATCTGGCACAATCAGGGGCAAATAGGACACGCCCCGATACAACCCCTTGCCGGGAAACCGATACTTTGCCAACCCCACCGCCATCGTTGTCCCCAAAATGGCAGAAATCACCACCGAGATGAAAGCAACAAACAAACTATCCTGCAACGCTGCCAGAATTTTGGAATCATTAAAAAATCTGCCGTACCAGCTCAACGTAAACCCACTCCAACCCGCACTGTAGGGAGAAGCGTTGAAGCTAAACACGCCCAATACCAGGATTGGCAGGTACATATAGCCAAACATCAGCAGCGTTAGGATAAATTGCCAGGAGGGCGGGCGGCGTTGGTCCATGGAAGAATGGGGGATGAGGGATGAAATGGAAGAGTTAGAGTAGGTCGGGGTCGCGATCGCCGTACTTGAGTAAGAGGGCGATCGAAATACTGACGGCTAGAATCAGCAGCATACTCAGTCCAGAACCAAAGCCCCAGTTGCGGGTTGCCCCTAAGAATTGGTTGTAGATCAGCCGGGCGGTGGTCATGCTAGAGGCTCCGCCCAAAAGTTCTGGCACAACGAAATCACCAATGCTGGTGATGAATACCAGAAATGAACCAGCGGCTACACCGGGAAGCGTTTGAGGAATGGTGATTTTGCGGAAGGCTTGTTGGGGATTGGCACCGAGGTCAGCAGCGGCTTCGAGTAATCGTTTGTCCAGTTTTTCTAACGAAGCATACAAAATCAGCACCATGTAGGGCAAGAAGTTGTAGCTCATGCCAATCAGTACAGACAAGTCTTGGTAGAGCAAATCCTGTTGGGGAATGCCGAAGAGTCCTAGAAACGAATTAATCACCCCGGTGGGACGAAGGATCGTAATCCAAGCGTAGGAACGCAACAGGGAAGAGGTCCACAGCGGCAGCACAAAGCAGACCAGCAAAAGGTTTTGCCACTTTTTGGGAGCCATCACTGCAATCCAGTAGGCAACCGGAAAACCCAGCAACACGCAGATCACCGTAGTGACGATCGCAAAATAGAACGATCGCCACATCACCTGCAAATAGGTGGGCTGGAAAATCTGGAGATAATTCCCCAAGCCGTAGGGCGTGATCGCGGCTCCAGGGCGTTGTCCGGGATGGAGACTCAGCTCCAGGATCATCAGCGTGGGAATCACCAGCAACAACGCCAGCCAGACCCCAGCCGGGAACAGTAGCACCAGCGGTTGCACCAATCGCAGCAGTCGTTGCCCAATGCCTACCCTCGATCGGGGAGGGTCTTCAGTTGCACTAGTCGGAGTCGTCGAAGCAGACATAGGCAGTTAGAGCAGGGTAGTTAAGCGCTTGTGATTTGAGTCCAGTAGCGATCGTAGACCTCTGCCACTTCATCAACTGGGGCGATACCCTCACAGTTTGCCAACACCGCATCGGTGGGAAAGAGGTTGGTATCGTTTTGCAGTTCCTCGGACAGTTGCTTGATCGCGGGTTGGATCGGCGTTGCAAACCGCAACCGATCCACCAGTTGGGCGGCGTTCTCCGGTTGGTAGACGTAGTTAATCCACTGATAGGCAGCCTCCACATTCGGAGCCGTCTTGGGAATCACCATTGTATCGGTCCACAACGAAGAACCGCTTGCAGGAACAAGATAGCGAAGATCGGGATTTTCTTCAATCACCAAGATGGCATCGGAGGAATAACCCATCGCCATCAACAGGTCGCCACTGAGCAACTGGTCGCGCCAACCATCTGTGGTAAAGGAGCGATCGCCGGTTTTAGTTCCAATAATTTCTCATAGGCTTCCTCGATCTCATCGGGGTCGGTGGCGTTGTAGGAGTAGCCGAGCGATCGCAACACTGCCCCCAATACCTCCCGCACATCGTTAAACAGTGTCAGCTTGCGGGAAAGTTCATCCTGGTTGTCCCACAGATACTCCCAATCCTCTGGAGCCGGGGTGAGTTGCGTGGAGTTGTAAACCAACCCAGTCGTTCCCCAAGCGTAGGGCACACTGTGGGTGTTATTGGCATCGTAGCTGGGGTCTTTGAAGTTATCCAGCAACGTATCCAACCCCTCTAGTCGAGACTGATCCAACTCCGTCAACATCTCCAACCCGATCATCTCCTGCACCATGTAATCCGATGGGTAGAGGATGCTGTAGGCACTACCGCCTCCCGCTTGCATCTTTGCCAGCATGGTCTCGTTGGAGTCAAAAATATCGATGACCACCTGAATGCCCGTGGCATCCGTAAACCCTTGAATGAAGGCGTCATCGGAGTAGCCCGACCAAGAATAGAGTCGCAATGTGTTGGGATCACCCGACGATCCCCCAGATGATCCGACATCGGACAAGTTGCGCCGACAGTTAGACAGGGCAACTCCCGCAAGAGTCGCACCTGAGAGCTGAAGAAATCGCCGCCGGGTTTGAGCAAGGCGAGACGATTTTCCTGCATCAGACTGAAGATGTGCGTTCATCGGTGGTTGATGGATTCCTCGAAGGGTAGAAGTAGGTTGCTGGCTATTTGCTATGAGCGATTAGCAAAATACCTGACTCTAACTTACACCGTGTTGGTCACGGCTGGGCTGTTGTCTGGGTAGTCCTAAACGGGTATTGAGGATCGCTCCATTCCTTCAACACCCATCAACGCGGCTGAAACTCCACTTGATTTTGGCGAATACTGAGATCGTAATTGCCAAAGAAATCCTGTCCCAACAACCCAATATCGAGTTCTGAGCCTGCGATCGCCACCAACACGTTTTCTGCCACAATCCGATCGACTTGAACAGAGCGCACATAACCCAGCGGAAAGAAAACCGATCGGGCACTCGCCGTGTCTACACTGGCTTGTGCCACAGGCACCACCCCCAGCGTTATTGCCATTTGTTGAGTAATCAGCGTACCACTGGCTCCCGTGTCTACAATCATTTCGTAGGTTTGTCCGCCATTAAAGGTGACATTGATGACTGGAGTTCCCCCGACTCGGCGGACGATCGGAGCAGAGAATGTCTCTGGAGCAGCCGTTTGACCCAACCGCGCATTGGTAGATTGAACAGCGGCGATCGGCTCAGGCAGAGCAATTTGGGGCACGACTGCCACCACACTGGGCGCAGGAGCGGCGGTGGGGCGATCGGCTTGTTGTTGAGCGTAGGCAAGATTGCGGCGGTATTCGCTCAGTTTGGTTTGGGCATTTCCATAGTTGGCGCTGGAGGAGGGCACCGTTACGAGCCAGTCGATCGCCTGCTGCCACCGACCTGCCACCAATCGCCAGTCATCGCTGGATTGGGCGGCTTGTCCAATGGTGAAGGCGCTAGAAGCGCGATCGATGGCACGGACATAGGGATCGGGCTGGGTCGTGGGGGGCACCGTTGTCGGTGCTGGGGAGGGTTTTCCTGTCGGACTAGGCGATAGGGCGGGCGGACTAGGGGTAGAGACTTGAAATTGCGTTGCCAGCCGATCGCCCCCACAACCCCCACTTAAACCAGCGACAATACTAGAACTGAGCAATAGGATGAGTTTTGCTCGAAAATCCATAGTCTTCTTTCCACACGTCATACGGGCAATTGCTCAATTCCTCGATTTGAACCAATTACCACCATAATCCAACCCTTCTTTAACCGCAGCACTGGACTAGGATTGATTTCAAATTTGTCCTCTTTTGCCACAGCCAGCAGAGTCAAACCGTAGTGTTTGCGAAGTTCCAACTCCATGACTGTGCGATCGTCAAACTCGGCTGGCACGACCACTTCCACAATACTGTTGTCAGGGTCGAGTTCAAATCGATCGAGAATGCCGGGGCGGGTGAGCGATCGGGCTAGGACACATCCCATCTCATGTTCAGGAAATACTACATGATCAGCCCCAACTTTCTTTAGTAGTTTGCAGTGGATTTCTGATGATGCCTTTGCCACTACGTGGGGAACGCCTGCTTCTTTGATATTGAGGGTGGTGATGACGCTTTCTTGGACATAATTGCCGATCGCCACAATCACCGTATCAAAATCCGTAATTCCAGCTTCCCGCAGTGCCGTTGGATCGGTTGAGTCTAGCTGTAGGGCGTGGGAAGCGATCTCATCGGTCAGCAGATTGTTGACTTTGCGCTCATCGGCATCAATGCCTAAGACTTCATAACCCAAATGATGTAGGGTCTGGCTAACAGCCCGTCCAAACCGTCCTAACCCAATGACTGCAAATTGCCTCCTTCCCCGGTCAAGTCGCAGGTTGCGAAACAAACTGATCGACGATAGATTCACGCAAGTGCTCCAGATTTAACTAGGTTTTAAAAGAGTCGTGTAGAGGTTAGCGCCTATCTCCTCAATCATCCCACCAACAAGTTCTCTTCGGGATAGCGAATGGAACTCGGAACCGGATCACCCAGAATCGATCCCATCAGCAACAGCACTCCTACCCGACCGATATACATCGTAGCAATTAGCACTAGCTTGGAGGCGGTCGAAAGCCCGGCCGTGATCCCTGTGGATAGCCCAACCGTTGCAAAGGCAGAGACCACCTCAAATAAAACTCGAATAAAATCTACCTCTGGATCAAAAAAAGTAATTAGAGCTGTCATCACTATCACAGTAAAAACCGACCCCACCACAACTCCAACTGCCTTGAGGATGACTGAGATAGGCAATTGGCGCTCATACAACAGCACCTCTTCCTTGCCCTGTAGAATCGCTTTGGTGCAACTGGTCATTACCCGCAGAGTAGTTGTCTTAATACCTCCCGCCGTACCACCAGGGCTACCGCCAATAAACATCAGGGCGATCATGATAAACAGTGACGTAGTAGACATGCCACCGACATCAATGGAGTTAAACCCAGCCGTTCTGGTGGCGGCAGATTGGAACCAAGCGGCCAACCACTGGGTTTTGAGCGGCAGGGTACTGAAAATGTCGTCGTTGCTTTTTTCGGCAAAGAAGATGGCGATCGTTCCCATAACCAGCAAGATGGCTGTCGTAGTAATGGCGACCTTAAATCCCAATGACACAACCAATCGTCCGGCTTTGCGCTGCAATCGATCGCGCAACAATAGGTAAATTTCAAGGATCACCTCATACCCAATGCCGCCAAAAATTACCAAGCCGGGAACCACCAAGTTTACCAACCAGGAGGATTGGTAACTGACCATGTTGTCTGAGAACACGCTAAACCCCGCGTTATTCCAGGCACTGACGCTGTGAAAAATTGCTGACCACAGGGCTTCCCCAGGACTGCGATCGGGCAAAAACGCCACCAGCAATAACAAAATTCCAGTGATTTCAAAAATCAAGGTGAGGGCAATAATCGAGCGCACCATCCCCGACACGCCTTGCAACTCGTTGCGATCGAGCGACTGTTGGATGGCAACCCGATCGCGCAAACCAAACCGCCGCCCCAGCAAAATCAGCAAAAAGGTGGTAGCTGTCATGTAGCCCAATCCACCGATCTGAATCAGTCCTAGGATAAACAGTTGTCCCCAAAAGGAAAAGTGATCGGGGGTATTTACAACGATGTGCCCGGTGACACAGACGGCAGAGGTTGAGGTAAACAGCGCCACGATCAAATCATTCCATTGACCATCAATCGTGGAGATGGGCAACATCAGCAGCAGTGTGCCGATGAGAATTACGGTCATGAACCCCAGACAAATGGTGCGCGAAACGGTCATGGATTAGGTGAAGTAGGGAGATTGAGAGAATCGGTAGTTCGAGATGCCACTACCAGAGGATTGAGGTTGCAGAATAAACTAAAACCTGATCAAGTTTGATCAATACTGGTATACAACAAAACCGTTGTACTCTTAGAGATTATTTGAGAAGTCACAACTATCAT
>JAAUSV010000259.1 GCA_012032525.1 Leptolyngbyaceae cyanobacterium SL_7_1 | reverse complement strand
TTCCCCTCCTCCGCCCTCCCCCTTCCCTCCTCCGTCCTCTCTCTTCCGCCCTCCCTCTTCCCTCCGCCTCCCCTCATGCTAGAAACTTTTATTTTTGCAACGATACTGTGCGGATTTTTCGGCACCATCTTTAAAAAAAATTTGGTGATGAAGGTAATCGCGATGGACGTTATGAGTACCGGAGTGATTGCCTACTATGTGCTAGTTGCCTCCCAAGGCGGCTTATTCACTCCGATCTTTTCAGACGAGCAACCGGGCGTTTACGCTGACCCAGTGCCTCAAGCCGTGATCCTGACGGCGATCGTCATCGGATTCTCAATTCAAGCACTGATGTTGGTTGGGGTAATGAAACTGGCGCGGGACAATCCCACCTTAGAAACCAGCGAAATTGAGCAAAACAACGGGCTATGAATACACTGACGATCGCTTGGCTGGCTCTGCCATTTTTCATTGGATTCATCAGCTACCTATTGCCCCAGCTCGATCGCTACTTGTCTCTGGGGGTGGCGATCGCCTCGCTTGGCTATTCCCTGCTGCTGTTTGCTGAGCCACCGCTGACGCTACAACTGTTGGATAGCTTTGGGGTGACGCTGCAACTCGATCCGCTGGCAGGCTTTTTCATCTTGACCAATGCACTGGTGACGGCAGCGGTGATTCTCTACTGCTGGCAAAGTGGTAGAACCGCTTTCTTTTATATGCAGATGATCATTCTGCATGGCAGTGTGAACGCCGCCTTTGCCTGTACGGATTTCATTAGTCTGTATGTGGCGTTGGAGGTGATCAGCATTGCGGCGTTTTTGTTGATTGCCTATCCCCGCACCGATCGCTCAATCTGGGTGGGGTTGCGCTATCTCTTCACGAGCAACATTGCCATGTTGTTTTACCTGATGGGGGCGGTGTTGGTTTATCAAGCCACCCACTCCTTTGCCTTTGCCGGATTGGCAGCCGCCCCCCCGGAGGCGATCGCCTTGATCTGCTTGGGCTTGCTGGTAAAGGGAGGAATTTTTGTTTCAGGGCTGTGGTTGCCGTTGACCCATTCTGAATCGGAAACGCCCGTGTCTGCCCTGTTGTCGGGGGTGGTGGTAAAAGCGGGGGTGCTGCCATTGGCAAGATTCGCGCTACTGATCGAGGAGATCGATCCGCTGATTCGGGCGTTTGGGGTGGGAACGGCGCTACTGGGCGTTGGCTATGCCGTGTTTGAAAAAGACACTAAGCGAATGCTGGCGTTTCACACGGTTTCCCAGTTGGGGTTTATCCTGGCAGCGCCAGAGGTGGGAGGGTTCTATGCACTGACGCATGGATTGGTGAAGTCGGCTCTGTTTTTAATTGCCGCCAAGTTGCCCAGCCGCAATTTTAAGGAACTGCAACACCAGCCCATGCCCCGATCGATTTGGATTGCTCTGGTGATGGCGAGTTTTTCGATCTCAGGTTTTCCGCTGTTGTCGGGGTTTGGGGCAAAGGTGTTGACAATGAAAAGCCTACTGCCGTGGCAGGTGATCGGCATGAACCTCGCTGCTTTGGGAACTGCCATTTCCTTTGCTAAGTTTATTTTTTTGCCCCACGAAAACCGGGAGAAACCAGAGAAATACCAGCTGGGGTTTTGGGCAGCGGTGGTGTTGCTGATCGGCGGGTTGGCGGTGGCAAATGGGGTGTATTACGAGGCATATACCGTTGCCAATATTATCAAACCGTTGGGGACGATCGCCCTCGGCTGGCTACTGTACCAATTTGTGTTTCGACAAATCGTGATCAAATTACCCCGACTGTTGGAGCAATTTGATCAACTGGTCGGGATGATGAGTGTGATGTTAGTCCTACTGTTTTGGATGGTGCTGGCATGATCGGAATTCTCAACCTAGTGCTACGGCTAACGATCTGGTTTTTGCTGACGGCAAATTTGAGCGCGGCAAACATCGTGATTGGCGTCTGTATTGCTGTGCTGCTACCCCGGAGTGTGACGGTTGCCGGACGGTTAAAGGATTGGCTGCGCGTGCTCTGGGAAATTGTCGTTGCCATTCCCCAAGCCTATTTGGAAGCGATCGAACTGATCGTTCGTCCCCACCAACAGGAAGAAATCACGATGGAGCGGGTCAGATCTCGCCGCACCCCTGGGCTGATTTTTCTCGATATTTTTCTGATTACGTTTACACCCAAGACGATCGTGTTGAAATACCACGAAGCGGGCTGGTATGAAGTCCATCGAGTGCAGCGGAGGAAAGCCCGATGAATCTACTGCTGATTGCCATGATTTTGGCATTGCTGATTCCTATGTATGAGGCGTGGCAGGACGAGGATATCTGGCAAAAAATGTTGGCGTTTGCCAGCATTGCCACCAAAACCTCAGTGATGATTTTGGTCGTTTCCGTCCTGCGGGACGACTGGATGATCGGGGTGACGGGAGTGATTATTCTCAGTGTGGGCAATGCCGGGTTAATGCTGCTCGCCCATGTGATCAAGCGGGTCAATGATGGCGTCATGTAATCTCTGAAGATCCCCGGCTTCTCCGGAGAAGCCAGGGATCTGGGCAGCAGTAATTCATACTTCTAATCAACTGTTTCTACCTATGGTGAATCTACTCAGCTATTTTTGTATCGGTGTTGGCATCGTCTTTTGGTTCTGGGGCACGTTTCCCCTGCTGGGAAAACGATCGCTCCTCTTCAAACTCCACAGCCTTTCGGTTGCCGACACCCTTGGCTCCATGAGCATCATCTTCGGACTGCTGCTAAAAATTCCCAGTGAATGGTCACTGCTAATTTTGGCGCTGATTTCCTTAGCAATTTGGAACACGATTTTGGGTTACGTGCTGGCGTATTGTTCCACCACGGGAGGGCAAAATGATTGACAACTACATCACGGCGATCGTCGCGCTCCTCCCCTTGGCAGCGATTATGCTGACGGTACAAGTCAATCCCTACAACGCCTTGGTGATTCGTGGCATTTTAGGGGCGGTGGCGGCATTGGTCTATGCGGTTTTGGGCGCAGCCGATGTGGCATTGACCGAGGCAATGGTGGGAACGATGCTGTCGATTACGCTGTATGCAGTGGCGGTGCGATCGTCCCTGGTGATGCGGCTTGGGGTATTGCAGGATGGGCAATCCGAGGCAAAACCCATCCCAGACACTGCCTCCCCACTGATTGAAAAACTCCGCGCCGTTGCTCGCAAATACCATCTGCGGTTGGAATTGGTTCCCTACCCCGATCGCCAGTCCCTCAATCAAGCGCTTCTAGAAAAAGAAGTGCACGTGACCTGCGTAGCGCAATCGTCCCCGTTAGAGACCTCCCAACCCTATCAAACCATGACTCGAATTCGGCGGCTGCACGACATCTTTCAAACGGAACTGTCAGCCCTGACCACCCTCACCTACCTCACCCCACCCACATCAGGAGAACAGTGATGAAATGGCTCTACATCGCGGCTGGAATCGCTTTGTGTATCAAATTCCTGGTGATGCCCAACCCCACCGCCGAACTGTCGAATCTGGCGATCGTTGAGACCATCGTGCGCGAGAGTGGTGTACCCAATGCGGTGTCAGCGATTATCTTTCGGAATCGACTGTACGACACCATTTTTGAAGTGATTGTGTTTACGATCGCCATCATGGGTGCTCAGTTTCTCCTGGCAAACGAGCGACCCTTTTGCACCATCTACCAATTCACCGATCAACCCTCGATCGTCCTAGCCCAGTTGGGCGCTACCATTGCGGCATTGGTAGGAATCGAGTTGGCAATTCGGGGACACCTGAGTCCGGGGGGTGGGTTTGCGGCGGGAGTGGCGGGGGGAACGGCGATCGGGTTGGTGGCAATCACCTCCTCGTCTCAATGGATGGAGTCGATCTATCAGCGCTGGCAGGCGGCGAGGTGGGAAAAGATTTCAGTGCTGGTGTTTATCGTCCTAGCCGCCGTCACATTAGCTGGGGTCGAGCTGCCCCACGGTGAGTTGGGCAGCTTAGTCAGCGGTGGCGTTGTTCCCCTGCTCAACATCTTGGTAGCCATTAAGGTTGCCCTGGGGTCATGGGCAGCAATTTTAGTGTTTATCCGGTACCGGGGTTTGCTGTAATCAGACCTTCAAATCAGGTCTCGACTGTTTCAACGGAGAGGGAGGGATTCGAACCCTCGGTACGGACTTTCGAACCGTACAACAGATTAGCAATCTGCCGCTTTCGACCACTCAGCCACCTCTCCAGGCGCTAAAGCTTTCCTACTATATCAAATTTGGATGAGGGTGTTCAAGCAATAATTTTTAGCGGAGTAGACACGCTCCACCCTGCCGAAATCTATTGATACTGCAACCTGTGAATAATGACAGCGATCGGCTGACGATGCCTTATCCCTTGAGGCTCGTCACATCGCCCTTGGCAAGGCAGATAAATCGTTTACCACTTTGAGCTTCCCTCGCCGCGTCGCCCTTAGCAACCGATCAATCGCATATCGTTCCTCGTCGCTGATCGAATCGTCCAATAACGCTGCCATCAGACCATAGCGATCGGCGATCGTCAACACACCCGTATCACTCACTTGGGCAAACAATTCAGCAATGGCACCGGGCAGCAGACGAACCGGAGGGAACATGAAGTTATTGAGAACTCGATGCTTCTAATATGAAGCTTTTGCAAAGATCTCTGGGTGATTTCACTAGCCCTACCCGTGTGATCCCTCCATACAAGTGGAGTGATAAGAATTGGTCTTACACGTGACCCAAATCACACCCCTTGCTTTTTCCCCTTCCTGCCCCCCTCTCCCATCCTTCATGCCGTTCCCTGGTTTTTTCTTCCCATTGCGGGCGATCGCGCTTAGGATCGAAAAGGTAAAGTTTTAATTTTTATTGCAGGCTCCCCATCGGTGGGCACAGATCGTTGGCTTCTTTGAGAAGTTGGCGGGCTAGAACAGTAGAACTTATCTGATGCAAACAGGTTTCTCTAGAACTGGAATTCTCTATGTTGCGACTACAGCACATTAGCAAGATTTATCCCACGGGCGAGGTATTGAAGGATATCAATTGGGAAGTTAAACCCGGCGATCGCGTTGGGTTAGTTGGGGTGAATGGGGCGGGCAAATCTACGCAACTGCGGATTATTGCTGGAGATCTGGAGCCAACCTCTGGGGAAATCGTCCGCCCCGCCAGTTTGCGGTTAGCCCATCTCAACCAAGAATTTGACATTGACCCCCAGCGAACCGTGCGGGAGGAATTTTGGCGAGCCTTTGCCGAGGCAAATCAGGTTCACGATGCCATGGTGCAGGTGCAGCACGACATGCAGACGGCTGATCCCGACGCCTTAGACAATCTAATTCACCAACTCGATCGCCACCAGCGCCAATTTGAAGCCCTAGACGGCTATTCGCTAGAAGCGCGGATCGACAAAATTTTGCCCGAAATGGGGTTTGCGGCTGAAGATGGCGATCGCTTGGTCAGTTCCTTTAGTGGCGGTTGGCAAATGCGGATGAACCTGGGCAAAATTTTGCTGCAAGATCCCGATTTGCTATTGCTAGACGAGCCGACCAACCATCTGGATTTGGAAACGATCGAGTGGTTGGAAAATTACTTAAAAAAATTGACCGAACCCATGGTGATCGTCTCCCACGACCGGGAATTCCTCGATCGTCTTTGTACGCAAATTGTGGAAACTGAGCGGGGCGTCTCCACCACCTACCTCGGCAATTACAGCGCTTACCTAGAACAAAAAGAGGAAGCGAAAGTTGCCCAAGTAGCGGCATATGAAAATCAGCAAAAAGAGTTAGAAAAGCAGCAAGCCTTTGTCGATCGCTTCCGCGCTAGTGCCACCCGCAGCACCCAAGCCAAGAGCCGCGAAAAACAACTGGAAAAAGTTGAGCGGATCGAATCCCCCATTTCAGATCTGCAAACACTGCATTTTCGCTTTCCCCCCGCTCCCCGCAGTGGACGAGAGGTGGTGATTATTCAAAACCTCACCCACGTTTACAACGACAATATTCTGTTTCTTGATGCAGATTTGTTGATTGAGCGGGGCGATCGGGTTGCCTTTGTCGGACCCAACGGAGCCGGAAAATCAACCCTGCTGCGGCTGATGATGGGGTTTGAGCCACCCACCGAAGGCACGGTCAAACTGGGGGATCACAACATCATCCCCAGCTATTTTGAGCAAAATCAGGCGGAGGCGCTCGATCTCGCCAAAACCGTGCTTGATACGATCCACGATGAGGTTCCCCAGTGGTCAAACGAAGAAGTGCGGACGCTACTGGGACGGTTTCTCTTTCAACAGGACATGGTTCACAAAAAGGTTGAGGCCCTCAGTGGGGGGGAAAAGGCACGGCTGGCGCTGGCAAAAATGTTGTTGCGCCCGGCTAATTTGTTGATCTTGGATGAGCCGACTAACCACTTGGATATTCCGGCAAAAGAGATTTTAGAAGAAGCGATTCAAAACTACGATGGCACGGTGATTGTGGTGTCTCACGATCGCTATTTCATTGGGCAAGTGGCGAATAAAATCGTTGAGATTCGCGATGGTGAACTGCGACTCTATCGAGGCAACTATCACTATTACCTTGATAAAGTTGCAGAAGAAACCGAGCAAGCCCGGTTAGAGGCGATCGAAGCAGAAAAAACAGCTAAAGCGGCGGCTAAACGGGAGAAACAAAAACAGAAAGAAAAAGCAAAAAAAATCCCGCTAGCAGGTTCTCAACGACCTAGAGTGGAGATAGTCTGATAGCTGGAACAATTCATCAGTCAAAGTGTCCGTTGAGTAAGGTGAACCAAGAATATTGACATCTACCGAGTCTTTCCCAACTTTATTGGGTTGGAGGTCAACAGACTCAAGGGCTGAATGGTATTATTGCTGAGAAATTAGTCAACAAAAGGTTTATCTGCATGCCACAAGCGCCGATCTCTCCTGTGGTGCTGATTATTCTCGATGGTTGGGGATACCGAGAAGAGCTAGACGGTAACGCCGTTGCTGCTGCAAATACGCCAGTAATGGATAGCCTCTGGGCAGCTATCCCAAAACCTTGATTCGCACGTCTGCCAAGGATGTCGGGTTGCCAGAAGGTCAAATGGGCAACTCCGAAGTGGGTCATTTAAAATATTGGCGCAGGACGGGTTGTTCCCCAAGAACTGGTTCGGATTACGGACGCGGTTGAAGATGGCACGTTGTTGAGTAACCCTG
>JAAUSV010000258.1 GCA_012032525.1 Leptolyngbyaceae cyanobacterium SL_7_1 | reverse complement strand
CCACAACTGGGCAAGCTGCCACAGCCAATTGAGCTGGCGCAACGCAGAGGCTTGTTGCCATTCCTCTTCTAAAGTGGGGAGCGGCTCCACCGTCACCTCTCCACCATCAACCCAGGCTGCCACCTGAATCGCGGCTTGATCAAGCAGCAGCAAGCTAGCCCCGGACGTCCCGCTCAGCACCTCGTAAATCTGAGGTACATGAAGTTGGTAAGGAGACAGGTGCAAATAGGGAACTCCAACATCGGGCACTGGCATTGCCTGAACGGGCACCAGACCCGGTTTGGTGTTGAGGAAAATCTGGGGACGCTTGCACAAAAAGCGATCGTCGATTAAATCGCCAGGCTGATAGGTCAACGCTACCTCCCCCATTGCCCACAGGTAGTGCTTCGGCAAGGGAGTGCGGCACTTCTGACAGAATCGATGGGTCTCAGCGTTGGCAGCCTGACAGTTGTAGTTGGGGCAGTAGAGCATTACCTCAGCAGGTGCTTGAAGCTAAAAATACAGCAGTCATCCCAAGATAGCTCAAACCCATCGGGCAGCGATCGCCAATTGTTATCGGATGCAGGTTAGGCAGTCTCATGGGGAACTACTTGAGGTAAGCCCAGGCTGTAGTTACGCACACGGCTTTTGAGGTTATAGGAGATTGTTCCTGCCACTAAAAGCGATCGGACAAAATGTTCTAAATCTGAACCAATTCGGCGCAGATTGTAATCCGTTAGCTCGGTTCCAGCCGATGCTGCCACCAATTGATCAAACTTGCGATAAACCGATTGCAATGCTTCGTCGTTCCAGTTCAACTCGTTGTCTGGGTCAACATCCAAGGTCAACTGATCCGCACTGGGAACCAACTCATTATCCTCAACCGCCGCCGTAAAAATGCGAATGTGACGAGTCGTAGACTTTAGCAGCATAACTCTCTGGGCTAAAAGGGATTTGAGGATATTTTACAAGGTCTGCGACCTTCGTGCTGCTCTTCACCAAGGCAGAATCACCGTCCACTAAAATTGCCAGTCCAACCCGCAAAACAAACCGGGGGCTATCCCGTGCACTGCCAGATATCCCTCACTGCCGGGATGATCACGAGGGGAAACCCCAACTCCTAATTCCAGGGTGGCAGTGCAACAATTCCATTGATAGAGTCGTCCCTACTCTCAGCAAGGCATAATAGGCGCAAGCACGAAAACAAAACCATGCAATCGACCCTACAACGCTGGATTCTAGTCGGAGCCTTCCTGGGATTGGGTGGCTCTCTGCGGCACACGCGCATTGGTCAGCAGAGCGGGTAATTTTGAAATACAGAGTCTTGCAGGCGTCTGTCTCGGTCGATGAGTTAACGGAGTTGGCGGAGACGGGGGAAGTGTCCCCCGCCCTGCGTGCCCACCTGCGGCTAGCTCGCAAAGACCCGGAGGAACTGCGCCAAATCATTACTCAAGAAGCGGCGATCGACGCCCAACTGCTCGATCGGGTGCTCAATAGCCGTGTTGGAGAGGGCATGCTAGATCAACTTGGCACCGCCATCTACACACCCTCACGCCGCGCTAGCCGCCAAGCCATGCGCTCAGCGGTTGTGCTTTCTGCCCCAAGACGACGATCGCCTCAGCCTCCTAGAGGTGATGCAAAACTACCCAACCGAAGAGGTGTATGTCGATGGCGAACGTCTAGTTGCCGCCTACAACCAGTTTGTAGCGCTACAGGAGCGACTTGAAGAAATCCTCAACGTGATTGATATCTTTTAGAGCAACAACTAGGCTCGTTTGCCAATGTGCCTCAATACGCCAAGGTTTCTAGCGTCTGGCGTAAATAGTGGCTGACTTGCTGATCTAGCGTCAGCGCCTCCAGTTGACTGTGGTGCTCCAGTTGCCAACGTTGAAACCCAGAACTATGGGCGATCGCTCGTTTCAAGCTATCCCAGATGTGTTGGTCGGCAAAGGGTGGAAGCGGTGACGGGGAGGGAGAAGCCATAGAACCTCGCGTGTGGGACGGCGAAAACAGTAATGTTCTCAGCATAACTTAGCTGCCCGATGCAGTTGTGACCGCGAACACGATTAATCAAATAAGTCCTCCAGTTCCTCTAGCTCTTCCAGTGCCTCAAACTCCCCTAGCCCATCCCCCTCCACCCTTGGCTCTGCCCCATTTGTCCCCAAGGTGGGCGATGGACTAGGCGACTGGACGCTGGCGGGGGCTTGATCGGCACTGGGGGTAGCTGGAGCGGGGGGTGACAAAACTGGCTCAACTCGGCTCACTGGGGGCAAAATTTGCTTGACCCGCAGCCCTATCATTGTAAAATCAGCCGCGACCGCCTCCACCGGATAGGGTGGGGTGGTTGCGAATGCGTCCTCGCCCACCCCAAGCACCCGCAACACGCTCAAGGGAACTTGGACAAACAGATTGCAGAGGAAAAAAGCGATCGCCGCCACTACCAAGCCAGCCAACCGCCCACCCCATAGATCGGGGGCTTTGGGAGTCACCATTGGGGCAATCCAATACAACTGCCACAGAATCCATCCCAACCCCACAGCCGTCACCAGCGCCACCGCCCGATTTGCCCCACTCCTAAAGCAGGTTAGTAGTTGCCGTTGGGACTCGCTCAACTGGGTGGGCTTCAGGGCAAGCACCACTAAACTGAAGATGTAGAACGGGCGCTGCCATTGCATCCATAGGATCGGCAGCGTGCCTGCGATCGCCACGATTAAAAACTCCAGATCCAACGGCAACATCGGATCGCCCACCGCCAACGCCACCAAACAGATTTCCAGGAAAATTGGAGCCGCCGCAATCCCCGCCAGATGGACCCACACATAGGGATCAAACCAAAAAGAGCGCATACCTTCCATTCCACAGCATCACTGCCATCTTAATATTGCCAGGGCTACTATCCTGATTCCTTCGGAGAATTCGTGTGTGATTTGTATCAACGGGCGGCTTGAACTAAATCACCTTGCCAAGCGATGACCATCACATCTGTGTGCTGGAATATGGTCGATACTTACAACAGCGCAAGCCTATGATTCCTGAAGTCTGTCTTAAGTTTTTCTCTAGATAGCGATCGCCCCTGTCAAACGCAATCGATTTGAATGCAATCGATCGAGGGATGGCTTCTCCCCTCTGCACCGAAGCCACGACCACCGCTCGATCCAAGCCATGCTCCTAAGCCACGTCCACGTGGCTTTTTTATTGGGGGGTGGGAGTTAGAACCGCCGACTGACCCAAATACTGATATACCGTCGTACACACTTGCCGAATCAACTCCGGCGCACTCTCATCATCGATCGGGCGCTGCACCAACACGGTGACGATGAACCGTTTGCCATTGGGCATGTCCACAATGCCCGTGTCACCGACCATGTGATCGAGGGTGCCCGTTTTGTGGGCAATCACTGCCCGCTGATCGCCCACCCCAGCGGGAATCAGAGAATCTGCCACTGTCCCCTGCATAATTTCCATTAATCGATCGCGCGATCGCAACGATAGCAATTCCCCTTGGCTGATCACCATCAACAGATTCGTCAAATCTTGGGAGCTAGTTGTATTTGTCCCGTCCAAATCCGCCAAGGGATTGTTTAGCACCGTTTGGCGCATTCCCCACGATTGGAATCGCTGGTTTAGGACTACGGCTCCTCCTAGCCGTCGAATCAGCATATTGGTTGCCGTGTTATCGCTGATCGTAATCATCATCTCCGCCGTTTCGAGCGCACTATACTGAGTGCCCACGGCTTGGTATTGCATTTCTCCAGACCCCTCCGCCACATCGGCTGCCTCCATCGTCAGCATTTCATCTAGACGGAGCGTGCCTGCGTCTACCGCTTGAAGGAAGGCAACCAGCACAGGCACTTTGATGGTGCTAGCCGCAGGCAAACTGGTAGTGGCATTGAGATCGACGTAAGCACCCGTATCCAAATCAACTAGGGAGATACCAGCCGTCAGATGGGGATTTTGGGTGAGTAAGCTTTGCAGGGTGGATCTCAGCGCCCCTAGTTCCTGGCTGCGTTGTAGCGTGGCAGAGTGAGACCCGCCGGGGAGCAGCCGTGACAACATCGGCGGTGACTCTCCTTTGGCAGGGTTAGCGATCGACCCCTGTAGGGTCATCTGGGAAATATCAGCGGTGGATTGGCTGGCTGGATTAAAAATCGAGAGGAATGTCCCAGCGATCGCCCCCACTCCCACCCCCAAGATCAGCAGGCGCACAGCATGTACCATCGGAGGCACCCGTCGTCGCACCGATCGCCCTTGGGCGGAGGTGGGCTCAGGCGCTCCAGTCAGCGTTCCCACCGGACGGCGAAACCGTCCCGACTCTGTGGGGACAACCGTGGGCGTTTGGACGCGAGAGATAGGAATAACAGAACGCCCCCCCGTTTTGAGAAGGACGGGCGATCGGGCGAGCTATCCGTCCCTCCGTGGGGACGCGAGACAGATTGCCCTGCCGTTGAGATTTGGGAACCGGATAAATGCCCGTTGGGCGATTGCCCTCTTTGCGAGGGGCTGCCCCCGATGGGCTACGGGTTGTTCCACCCGACAGCAAATGACTCAGGTTGAAGCTGCCACTGCGTGAGGAGGATTCATCCGGGCGTTTGGGACGCGAGAGCTGCATGGATGGATTGGGGGGAGGGGCGATCGAACCGCGCTCTGGCGATCGGGGGCGCCCACCAAGAGAGCCATTGGGTTGGGAGGCGTTGGATTCATACCAGGGATGGGGGTGGGATGGAGGAGGTTGGGCAGGGGATGATGGCTCCATCGCTCCCGAACGATGTCGCGATCGCTGACTCGCTTACGAGGCTCCAACACAATCCCATCCTCCCCACTGCACGACCAAAAGTCTACGAATGAAAACCCAACGATATCGTAATTTGCCAAGTTGGTTAAAGAAAGATTCAACTTTTTTGGCGATCGATACAATTTGCAAGGTGGTTTTCAGAAATCCTCGAACAGCGCTAGCGTTTCTGAGTAATCCAACCCGCCCTACCTGCCATTACCCTACCTGCTATTATCCGTGCAGAGGCAGAATTTCACCAGTGATAGTCTGATTGAATCCATCACCGATCGGACTGGGAAGATCGGGCTGTTTGCAGCGCCCATTCCATCTGGCTGAGCATGCCCCGGAGCAGGGCAATTTCTTCGGAGGCGGGCAACGCTCGGTTGAGCAGTCGTCGTACCTTTTCCATGCGGCTGGCGGCGGTGTGGGGATAGAGATAGCCGATCGCCAGCAACAGGGATTCTAACTGCTCATAATAGGCTTCGATTTGTTCCCGTGCTGCCAGATTGGTTGGAGACGTTGGGGCGATCGGGGGTTGCTGCCGCCCACTCAACTCGTGGAGTTCGTAGCAACAAATCGCGACCGCCTGCGCCAAATTCAGGGAGGGATAGCGATCGCCTGTGGGAATCCGCAGCAACCGTTGGGCATAGTGCAATTCCTGGTTGGTCAAGCCCCGATCCTCTCGTCCAAAAATCAATGCCGCTGACGCACTGGCATCCTCTAGCAACCAAGGCAGCGCCCAGCGGGGAGATGCCACTGGGATGTCGGGAATGGCAGCATCGCGTCCGGTGGTGGCGATCGCCCGCTGGCAACCCACCAATGCCTCTGGCAATGTTTTGACCACCGTTGCCGACTCCAATACGTCTGCCGCATGCACTGCCATTTGCCGCGCCGCTTCCCCCCACAGATCGCACTGGGGATTCACCACCACCAATTGGAGCAATTCCATGTTTTTCATGATGCGGGCGATCGATCCCACATTTAATCCTCCGGCAGGTTCCACTAAGACAATGCGAATGCGATTGAGGACAGTGTTCTTCATAACCAGCGTCGGTGCCAATCCACAGTGGGTAATGGTAGGGTTGAGATCACCCTACACTGTTTGCTGGCATTCTTGCGCTATGGCTGCTCGCTCAAAATCCGATTTACCCACTAAAGTTTGTCCGGTTTGCCAACGCCCGTTTACTTGGCGCAAAAAATGGAAAGATTGCTGGGATGAGGTGAAGTATTGCTCAGAGCGGTGCCGTCGTCGTCGCTCCAATGCGTCTCCAGATGCAACGGAATCGGGACTCTAGCGATTAAAATTTAAGAAATATTACTGAAGCGGAGTTTGTCATGGCGGCTAACGTTGAAATCTACACTTGGACGAGTTGTCCCTTCTGCATTCGCGCCAAGGCACTGTTGGCTAAAAAAGGCGTTGAGTATACGGAATATGCGATCGATGGCGACGAAGTTGCCAGAGGCGAGATGGCGACCCGCTCCAATGGACGGCGTAGTTTGCCCCAAATCTTCATCAACGATCGCCATGTTGGAGGCTGTGACGACCTATACGCCCTCAATGCCCAAGGCAAGTTAGATGCACTGCTAGACGTGGCTTAAGCGATCGCCAAGGGGATAAAGGTGTGAAATTTACCTTCATTATTGATCCGATTCAACGACTCGATCCGGGACATGACACCAGCGTGGCACTGATGGAAGCCGCCCAACTGCTGGGACACGATGTTTGGATCACGCAAGCAAACCAACTCAGTGTTGCCGAAGGCAAAGCCTGGGCGATCGCCCAACCTGTCAACCTCACGCCTGCCCAGCTCGTGGAGGGACGCTGGCTGGTGCAACCGCAGTGGTATACGGTGGGTGATCGGACGTTAGTGCCCCTCGAAACCATGGATGCGGTGTTTATGCGCACCGACCCGCCAGTGAATGTGCCCTACCTCTATGCCACCTATATCCTTGACTATCTCGATCCTGCCCAAACCCTTGTGGTCAACTCCCCCAATCGGGTTGCGCCTGGCAAATGAGAAGATGTATGCGCTGCAATTTCACCGAGGCCAATCCCCCCCACGATCGTTAGCCAAGACAAGCAGGTGATTCGCCAATTTGTTGAAAAGCAAGGGGCCGCCGTTCTCAAACCACTAGGGGGCAAGGGTGGCGAAGGCATTCTGTTTGTGCAGCCAGACGATCGCAATTTCAACTCGCTGATCGAGATCAGCACTCAAAATCAATTTCCCATCATGGTGCAAGCCTATCTCCCTGCTGCTAAGGAAGGAGACAAGCGGATTATCTTGCTGGATGGCGAACCGATCGGTGCGGTGAATCGCATTCCCACAGGCAGCGACTTTCGCGGCAACATGGCGGTTGGGGGACGGGTTGCCAAGGTAGATATTACCGATCGCGAACGTCAAATCTGTCGCCAACTTGCTCCAAGACTGCGCCAGGATGGGCTGATATTTGTGGGGATCGATGTGATCG
>JAAUSV010000257.1 GCA_012032525.1 Leptolyngbyaceae cyanobacterium SL_7_1 | reverse complement strand
CGATATATTCATCCGGGTTGACCACGCCCTGCACAACGTTTTCGCCCAGTCCGTAGGCAGCCGGTAATCAAGGCAGTGTGCTTAAATCCCGACTCCGTGTCGATCGAGAACATCACCCCCGATGCAGCTAAATCCGATCGCACCATTTTTGTACCCCCACCGAAAGTGCCACCTCAAAATGGTCAAATCCTTTGGTGGTGCGGTAGGAGATGGCGCGATCGGTAAACAACGAGGCAAAGCAACGATGACAGGCATCCAACACGCCCTTAATACCGTTGATGTTTAGATAGCTCTCCTGCTGCCCGGCAAAGCTGGCATCGGGCAAATCCTCCGCCGTGGCACTAGAGCGCACCGCCACATCCACGCCGCTGTATTGACTGAAGCACACTTCTCGCTCCTCGGCTTCGTAGCGATCGCAGGTTTCCAAGGCACTGCCGTAACGCTCACACAAACGACTGTAGGCATCGACGATCGCCGTTTCTAGTTCCGCAGGGAAGGGAGTATCCAAAATCATCGTTCGGGCTTGCCGTCCCTTTTCCTGCAAGCTGGTGATATCCTCCGCCTTCAAATCAGACAATAATGACCGCAGTCGCTCATCTAGCTTAGATTTCTGCATGAAGTAGCGAAAGGCATAGGCAGTTACCGCAAACCCTGTGGGCACATTCACCCCCTGGGGTTGCAGTTGTTGGATCAGTTCTCCCAGAGAGGAATTTTTGCCACCAACGAGGGCGACATCTTCCATTCCAACCTCTTCAAACCAAAGCACTAAAGCGGTCTCTCTATTGGAATTGGCAGCATTTAGGGGAATGGGCAACGTGTTGATCACCATATCGGCTCCAGAGATAAACAATTTTGTTAATTCAGCGTTAATTCAGCACAATTTTGAGACAAATCAAGAGATGAGTCGGTGTGGCATGGATGCAAGCGTCTCGCTCACCCCGTTCATGAGCTTTTATCTAGACAAGTGCAACCATCGTGCTCGCGGTTCAATTCATCCCAGCGATTAGCAATGCCGCAAATTACACCCTAGTTCATTACAAAACGGGCAATTCGCAGATGAATACAGATTTTTGCGCAGACAGGAAGCGGCGGAATACTTGAATAGTCCAAGACTAGGACAATCGCTTGCCCCAGCACTTCCCCCGTTGAGATGATCTACCTGGAGTAGGCTCACACCACGATCGCGATTGCTCCAGACCAATAACAAAGTAGATTTCAATTATAAGAAAACTAAAAAGGCGGAGAGCATACACTCTCCACCCTAAATAAATCCATCAAAACTAATTTTTTTCTTCAGATCCTTGGCTTCCTTTGAAGGAAGCCGAGGATCTATCCGAAGCCAGGAATCGGAAGGACTAAGGATCGAAGGTCTTACGACCGCTAAACTTGACCGTAGCAGGATCGGCATTGCTGCCAATATTGCGATCGATTTTGCCCACGTAAGGACGACCTTGATTCACCTTCTCAGGGAACACGCCATCCTTAGGATGTAGGTATTGGATCTCGCCATTAGGATAAATGCGGTAGATCTTATAGTTATCGATCTTGGGTTTGAGTTTCGTCCGCAACTGAGCGCCCAGAGCCATGCATTGCTCTTTGCGTGCCAAGTACAACAAATTATCACCCTCGTTCATGACGGCGGCGCCACCCGTGGGCATTTCAAACACTTGCTGCTTGGGACTAGTCCAAGTAATCGCGTATTTTTCTTCGACATCGGCTTTGGTAAGCAAGCCACCAGTGCTGCCCCCAAAGATGGGAGTTTGTCCAGTAAGTTCTTCTGCCATGAATATTTACTCTGAACATTTTCTGGAATCCTATCACCGAGACCGTACCCTATCTCGACTTTGTGAGGATCTGTTACAGTTCTTCAGATGAATAGGGGATTGCAATGGGGTGGATAGGCTCTAGCGATTAGCACTTCGCTGTTGGCTAATCGCTAATCGCCCTAATCAAACTGGGGAACCAACTCCAACAACCCCAAACCCAACTCTTTTGCAGAGAGCGATCGCACTTCAAACAACGCCAACATATCCTTCAAATCGGGGTTGCCTCGATTAACTCCCTTTAACCCCTTAGCAATCACTAAGCCACAATATCCCTTGGTTTTCTTGCAGCGTTGATCCCATTTTTTGCGAGCTTGCACATGAATCGGGTCGCCCTCCATAAATTCGCCAAACAGGTGCAAATCGCCATTCTTAGTTTGCAAAATGCCCAAATCGTATTGCACATTGGCAAAGGGATCTTCCCCAGGGTTAAAGCAGATTGCCTGCAAGCCCCCAGCCGCTTGCAACCCCTCAATCAAAGCGATGGCTTTGGGGCGGGAGGTTTGAATCAAAATCACTGGAAATCCATCAGCCGTTGTCGGAAATTCGGTGTCCGCCACTTGATGGGTGCGCACACTCACGCGCAGAAATTGCAAAATATCCCAGGATAGGGAACCCAGGCTAAAGAAAACATCTTTGGGAACGAGGTCATCTCGCAGAATTGGGGCGATCGATTCTAATTCCAAATCGTCCTCTGCCAAGATTGGGTCAGACGCCATCTCAAACAATTCCATCGCCAAATCGGGCATGGTGGAGACCTTGGTTGAGATCTTCTTTTTAGCGTCCTCTGGGTCGGGGAGGCGATAGGACCCTTGGAGCAATTGGAAGGGATTGTCAGCCAGAGCAGGCAATTTCTGTTGAAAAAATCGGTGCAGCGAAGTTAATGCCAACAACATGATGGCAGCTTCATCGTCGTAGAGGGCTGGGCGCATGCCCTCTAGGGGATGGAGATTGCCGAAGTCGGGTTGTACCTCGATCTCCATCGTCTCACCGATCTCAAAGTCTTCCTCATCCAACAGATGACTGATCGGATCAAAGGTGACAAAAAAGCAATCTTGCTCTAAAAACGCCTGCTCCAAACTCTCCGGCGAATCCCCCACCGCCAACACCCGTTCTCGAAATTTCTTCAATGACTCTAGCGATCGATAGAGTAAAATCCCAAACTCTCTCCCCAGCATCCCCAAGATTGAGATGTGTAGGGTCGTTGTATCGCCGTAGTTGAGTTCAACGGACAGGATCTTTTCTTCGTCTAACACTTCCCACGGTGCATCTTCCCAAATTTGTAGGGCGACTTGGTTGAGGGATTCTGTGTAGTTAGTCGGCAGTTGGGGCGGGCGATTGCTATTTTGTTCCTGCAATGCCCGAAAGATTTCATCAATCAGGGGCAAGGACGGCTCATAATCCACCGCAATGTTGAGATCTTGTAATACCCCGCGCAGGAAAAATTGAATCTCGCGATCGCGCACCACAATTCGTTTGGGACGAGCTGGAGAAGTAGCGCTGTGGGGATGCTCCATCGCTCGCAGCAACGTCCTAACCACGGCTTGCGGTCCCACCTCCGTGGGCACTAAATCCATTGCCCGGACGATCCCCTCCGTCCCATCAACCCAGAGAATGCAATCTCCCCGTCCGCCAGCATTGGTTTCGATGGCAACAGCAGAGTCAGGCGCTACCGCACGACGATCGCCCTCCCAGACGCTCAGCGTTTGACGCAGTTGTTGCAGCCGACGAAGGGTGGAGCGATTGAAAGTAGTCATAGATCAAGGCAACGTAAGGAAACAAAAGCAATACCCAAATGCAAACGGAGTAGCCCAATCAATTTAAAAACTGAGGGAAAAATTGCCATCTGTTAAGCAACAACAGCCCAGCCCGTATTCATGCTCAGTACTCATATTACTCCTTCGCCTCGTCTTAGCACTTCTCTAACAAGGATGGCTTCAAAGTCATGGATGAATGGGCTACTATCAAGATACGACGGTTAGCCACTGAAAGGAGTTGTGCCCACCCATGACCCAAGCAATCCAATCTGCTCAACAGGGCATTTTAATGACGGACGCTGCCCTTCGACAGGTCAAACTTTTGCAAGAAAGACAGGGTAATGCCGACCTCTGCCTGCGAGTAGGAGTGCGTCAAGGTGGCTGCTCTGGCATGTCCTACATGATGGATTTTGAAGATCCAACCAAGATTCGGGAAACGGATGAGGTCTTTGATTACGAGGGCTTTAAGGTCGTTTGCGATCCTTAAGAGCATTTTGTATCTCTATGGCTTGGTCTTAGATTATAGCGACGCCATGATCGGCGGTGGCTTCCAGTTTACCAATCCTAATGCAAACCAAACCTGCGGCTGTGGCAAGTCTTTTTCCTAGAGCCAATTCAAATTAAACTCCCCAATCCAGGTCACTCTCATGACCTGGATTTGTTATAGTTGGGGCGATCGCCCACCCTACTGCCTCCGGTTTGGCTAACCGCTAATCGCTGCTCCCCTTCTTCTATTCATCTCCACCCTCCAAATCCTGAAACATGACCGAAACCATCGACGCCCTATTTGACGAAGGCATCCAACGCTATCAAGCGGGGGAAACCCCCGCCACGCTGATTCCAGTATTTAAAGAAGTGTGCGATCGCACTCCCAAAAGCGCTTCAGCGTGGACGTGCTTGGCATGGCTCTACTTACTCGATAACAAACCGACGCCTGCCTACAAAGCGGCTAAAAAAGCCGTTAAATTAAATCCTCAAGATGCACAATCACGGGTAAATCTGGCGATCGCCATGCTAGAAACGGCTCAGAGTGGCGTTCGAGAGCACGTGGATATTGCTAGACAATTGGTGATGGCGGTGGAGGAATTGCGAGAGGAAGTTAAACACAATTTTGAAGATGGACTGGCTCGCAAACCGGGTTGGAAAAGTTTACAACGGGTTCAAAATTGGATTTTTGAGGGATAGGAATCAAAACTTCACAAGCGATCGCCCTCAAACCCCAGTAAACCTTCAAAATCATTTAGATATCGCAATAGTAAGTCAAGATATTTAATGATTTTCTCGAAAAGCCAATGATAGTATTCAGTGATACAGGCAATTAGCGAAACTTATCCTGGTTGCCTCCATTCTTGTACTCACTGAAAATATCTAAAGGGGGTTTTGGAACCATGATGACTGACAAAAATGTGGTCGTTAAGCCAGAGACTCGGAATCACAAAGGACGATTTGTGCAAGATGCACCCTATAAGTTTATGGGAATTGATCAATCGGGTTGGGCATTGATTTGTATTGATGATGCCACGTGTCATTACGTTGACCCTGACAATATTGAAGATAGTGTAGAGGAACTTGCAGAATAACCCGACCCACAAACAAACCCAATGGTTTCATTTCGTTTTGTGTGGCTATTCATCCACTTGAGTAGCCATATTTTTATGCTGTAAAAATGATCTCCCTTAACGGTTCTTGGAATGAAAAATAGACTTCTGGAGTGGCTAAATACAGCCCTGATGTTTAATTTATTCTTCGTTTTATTAAGCTTTTTTTGGTTTGCGATCGCCGTTATCGGTCGCTCCTTCAATCTCTCTCTGGGGCTGGATCTATGGTACAAACTCTGGCAGCCTGTGATCAATCCGGCGATCGGCATTCTCATGTTGGGGGCGATCGTCAGTGGTATCACCAGTTGGATAAATCGCAAGTTGGGCGATCGGCAGGTGTCGAGTGATTAGTAAAATCCTGCCGTCCCAGATCCCCGGCGTTTTTAAGTAAAAGCCGGGGATCTTTGTATTTACTGGGCTTTTAGGATGATAAAGGCGATCGCCCCCCGCCATTCCACCACTTGATGGGCGAGGCGCTGGGTGACGATCGATCGCACCGTTGCCAATTCATCGGAAGAAAGGGAAGTAGTCAAGTGATCGGCATAGCTGGGGCGATCGCCACCGGATGTGAACCAGCGATCGATTAAAGCAGGGGTAATTTGTAGGGTTGTCACGGTCGGTTCAACCTGGATGGTGGCAGTTAGTCCCAGGTTATCCAGTGCCATTTGCAAAGCCTCGGTATTCCAGAGGGCTGGCTTAGATGAGAGATTAAATGAACTTTTGTAAATTGTCTCTTCAGCGGTAGTGAATTTTTCGTGGAGCGATCGCTCCCATTCCTGATCACCCAAAAGCTGCGCTAACCGTTGGGTTTCTGCTGGAATTGCTTCGACTAACAGCAAAACCCCATTGGGCGATAACCAGGGAATCAGTTGCTTCAGGACGGAGAGTTGCGCGAGATCGGTTGATAATACATTGCGTCCAACGATCCGATCGAACTGGGTTCTGGGAGCGATCACCTGCAACCGATCGGGTAACTCCGCCAATGGAGATTCAATGACGACTGGACGTACCAATTCCTCTAATACTGCCGCCTGTTCCTCCAAAGCTTGGGCATCCTTTGCCGCTCGCACACAGGCATAGACTCCCCCCTCTGGCACTTGTCGCAGTGCCTCCCACGTCAGCAATCCACTACCCGCATTCAAATCCAAAACCAAATGATGGCGTTGGGGAGGGGCAAGGGCAAATAGGCGATCGCGCACCCCTGCCAACCGTTCCCCCACCTCTCCCAAGGTGCGTTGTAGCCAGCGATCGGTGGTGGAGTCGGTGGGGCTAAACGTCAGGGTTTCTGGTAATGCCACCCCCACGCCTTCCACCAGTGCCGCCAATTGTGCCTCCCGTTGTCGCATTACCTGATGGCGAATCTGGTTCTCATAGCCGCGATCGGAGGGTTGGTAAAACACCTGCCCCTGCAAGCTGCTGGGCAAATACTGCTGCTCCACCCAGTGTTCGCGGTAGGAGTGGGGATAGAGGTAGCCTTTGCCGTGTCCAAACCCGTGTTTGTCCCGATTGGCATCGCGCAGGTGCAGGGGAACGTCCTCCTCTCGTTCCTGCTCCACCGCAGAGAGGGCATCAAAAAATCCCATCACACTATTGGATTTGGCGCAGGTGGCGAGATACAGAGCGGCATGGGCAAGGGGATAGCGTCCTTCTGGCATTCCTACCCGATCGAACGCCTCGGCACAGGCATGAACCACGACGATCGCATTTGGATCAGCCAACCCCACATCTTCACTGGCTAAAATCACCATCCGTCGAAAGATAAACCGGGGGTCTTCTCCGGCATACACCATGCGCGCCAACCAAAATAGGGCAGCATCAGGATCGGAGCCGCGCACACTTTTGATGAAGGCGCTAATTGTGTCGAAGTGGGCATCGCCTTCCTTGTCGTAGAGTACCGCCCGTTGCTGAATCGATTCCTCCGCCACCGCAAGGGAAATGTGAATCGTCCCGTTTTCCGCTGGTGTGGTTTCCACTGCCGGGTTTTCTTCTATTCCCGGTACAGGTAAATTAAAATTAGGTCCCCGACGGATAATGCGACTACCGAAATACATTGCAGCTACAAATAAAACACTGTAAACT
>JAAUSV010000256.1 GCA_012032525.1 Leptolyngbyaceae cyanobacterium SL_7_1 | reverse complement strand
CCGCGCCACCAGCGCCCGGGCATCCTTCGTCGCATCGTAGTAATCTGTCAGGGCGTCTAGCGTCACGGTGAGGTAGCCAAAATCGGGTCCGCCATATTCATTGAACCAGCCTTCGCTGTGCTGCCCCTGGAACAGGCGATCGGCGTGTGCCGCCAATCCGTTCACCGCAGACGCCAAGGCTGGGACTTGGGTTGCCAGAGCTAGCCCTGCCAGGGCGGCTGCCTGCTGATTGATCGCTCCCTGTTCAATCCGGCGGGTGAGGTGGCGGGTGAGCCGCTGCAACGGCTGCCATACCACCTGTTCCAATAAATGGGGTGCTATGGTCTGCCAATCGACTAGGACTCTGGCGATCGCATACAAGCCAAATGCCGCCGCCGGATAGCTGCGCTCAAACGGGTAGTACTCGTCCACCGCGCCTCTGGGGCTGACTTGCCGACCCAATGCCTGCACTGCTCCGACCGACCAGGTTTCCAGCAGTTGAGGGGGGGTGTTGGACTGCACATGCCCTCGGCGCACCGCCTCCAGGGTGAAAATGCCCTGTTGCAGAATCGCGGAGGGGAAGTCGCGGATTTTGTAGTGCCAGTAGTGGCGATCGAAACAGCCAAAGGTGGGGGAATCGGGGTCTCGATCCATCTGGGTCAAGACCCGCGCCAAATGACAGGCGGCGTAGTGATGAAACTGGCGATCGAGATCAGACATGGAAACACTAGTGAAACTCAATCCCCACTTTAGAGGAAGAGTTGGCATAACGCACCAGTTGCACCAGTCGTTGTCGTAGGGTTTCTAACCCCAAGCGCTCCCCGGCTGAAATAAAGATGGCTTGGGGAAACTCCTCCTGCGCCAGCGCCAGTGTCTCACTGCCCACCTGATCGACCTTGTTGAATGCCAATAATGCCGGACCCGGCGTCACGGGCATTTGGGTCAAAATTGCCATCACCGATCGAATTTGGCTTTGCCATGCCGGATGGGATAGATCTACCACGTGTAATAGGGCATCGGCTTCCGTCACCTCCTCCAGGGTGGCACGGAAGGCATCCATTAGGGAGGGCGGCAGTTCGTGGATAAATCCTACGGTGTCGGTGAGGACGATCGACACGGGCTGATGGGTTGCCAGATCCGTGACTCGCAGCCGTCGGGTGGTCGGGTCAAGGGTGGCAAAGAGTTGATCCGCCGTGTAGACTTCGGCATTGGTCAGGGCATTGAGCAAGGTCGATTTACCCGCATTGGTGTAGCCCACGATCGCCACCGATGGCACATCCTCGTGTTGGCGTCGCTGTCGCAATCGTGCCCGGTGGGATTGCAACTGGGTGACTTCCCGCTGCAAGTGGGAAATCCGGCGCTGGATCGCTCGGCGCTCCGTCTCTAATTTGGTTTCCCCCGGACCTCGCGTTCCAATTCCGCCCCCTAGCCTCGACATCGCCTTTCCCCGTCCCGTCAGTCGCGGCAGCATGTATTCTAACTGCGCCAGTTCTACTTGCAGTTTTCCGGCTCCCGACTGGGCGCGTTGGGCAAAGATATCGAGAATCAATTCGGTGCGATCGACCACACGGATGCCAATCTGGGCTTCCAGGTTGCGCACCTGCGCCGGGGAGAGATCGCGATCGAACACAATCAAATTTGCCCCCACCGTTTGCGCCGTCAGGGCAATTTCCTGCACCTTACCTTCCCCCACAACGGTTTGGGGATGGGGATGCGATCGCTTTTGCCGCAATTGCTCTAGCACCGTTCCCCCGGCGGTTTCCACCAACCGTGCCAGCTCAGCCAGCCCATCTTGAAAGCGTTGGGGACTGGTGCGCTCAGTCATCACACCAACCAATAGAACGCGATCGTGGTCATCCCCCACCTGCCGCGCTACATATTCCCGGCGAAACTCAGCTTCTAAGCTCTCCGTCAGTTCCAAAAAATCTTGCTTGCTCAGCACATCTAAACTGAGGGGCGGCGAAACCGTCCAGGTCGATTCGGGATGGGGCACCAGATGGGCAAGGTAGGCGGATTGAATGTAGCCCGTAGCACCCCCTCCGCGTCGTTCAAACCCTTCCCCTGATAGCGCTAGCATCACCAGGGCATCTAGCCGCTGCATTGCCATGGCAGTTAGGGTGGCATCGCTGATTGGCTCGGCAGTGAGATTAGTGGCAATACAGCGAATGCCGCTCAATCGTTCCGCACCGTAGCGGGGCAACTCTGAGGGGGGAATCTGGGTTTGTCGGACGGACCCCACCCCCACCCGCATCACCTGTCCACGACGATTGATATAGACACAGATGGGCTGTTCAATGTCGCTGCTAACGGCAGCCAACCGTTGGGCAAATTCGGGTGTGGTGAGGCGATCGCCCGGTAGCCGCTGATGGTAGAGTCGTTGCAGTTGCTTGAGTTGACTCGACTTTAAACCCTGAAGGTTTCCGTAGATGGTTTCGATAGGCGCTCCCGACCGTTGCGGTCATAATAATTGCGATAAGCAAGGCATGATGAATGAGGCATGATGAACGAGGCTTGAGGGATGATCGAGGGGCGATCGCTCCATATGAATCCCTACTCCCATTCTACTGACTCGCCCCCGTTGGGCAAGCGCTATTCGCCAATCCACCACAGAAGTTAACGCTGAGTACCACCCTCCCTAGTGCCCGATCGATTTTCTTAACTGGGGAATAAAGTGTAATTTGTGCCACATTCCCTCCGTTGAAAATTCGTTTAACTGATGTGTTATGGGTTTGTGTCAATTTATGTAGCCTTTAAAAGGCTGATTTGGCTAAGAAGGTGTAGCGTGAGTTGATGACATGGTACCAGAGCCAGCAAATCAAGCACTGGAAAACAATTGAGGAGCCTCTATATTATGACTTTTATCCCTCGGTTAACGCGGCGTCGGGCACTCTATGTAATGGGTGGAGCGGCGGGAGCGATCACTCTCCATGCCTGCACTCAACAAGCGTCCGACACCACAGAAGCCTCCCCCGAAGCAGCAGAAACAACCGCCGCCAGCCCGTCGGGTGAACCCATTGACGCCACCAATGGCAGTACCCTCTGGATCGGCTACAGCCCTCTCTACGTCGCCCTAGAGAAGGGGTTTTTTGAACAAGGGGGGTTGAACCTGTCCCACAACGTCCTCAGCACCAGTGGGGAGGGCAACGCTGCCTTTGCCGCCGGACGACTCGATGGATTGTGCAACGTGACGTCGGAAACCGTGGCATTTGCCAGCAAGGGTCAGGACTTTAAAATTATCCAAGTGGCAGATAGCTCCTTGGGTGGGGATGGCATTTTGGCACGCAACAGCATCGGTAGTGTGGAAGACTTCAAAGGCAAGGAAGTTGCGTTGGAAATTGGCGGAGTTAGCCACTTCTTCTTCTTGCAAGTCTTAAAAGAAGCCGGGCTGACCGCAGAGGATGTCACCATTACCAATCTCTCCCCCGATGCTGCCGCCGCCGCCTACCAGTCGGGCAGAGTAGAAGTGGCAGTCACCTACTCTCCCTTCTTGAAGCAGGCAGCCGATGCCCAAGCCGACGGACGCATCATCTACGACACCTCAAAGATGCCCACTGCCATCATGGATATCTACCTGTTTAGCACCCAAATGGTAGAAGAAAATCCAGAGGCGATGCAAGCCTTTGTAAACGGCATCTACCAGGCGATCGATTTTCTCAAAGAGTCGCCAGACGAAGCCAACGCCATCGCTGGCAAACAACTCGGCTTGAGTGCTGAGGAAGTCGCAACCGAATTACAGGGGGTCAACCTGACCAATCCGCAGGATAACGTCAAGCTGTTGGGAGATCTAGACAGCAGCGACTCGATCGTGCAGCACATGCTGGATTTGGGTGCCTTCCTCAAAGATCAAGAGCAAATCACCGAAGCTCCGACAGCCGATCAGATTAAAGAATTGATCGATCCAACCTTTGTGCAAGCGGCGGTGTAATCGCGACTGGCTCTCAGCAATTCGCTAAGAGCCACTTCCTTCATTCCTCCGCTCTCCGCCCTCCCCCTTCTCCTCATCATGTCCAAACTTGTCTGCGATCGCTGGTTTGACACGCGCCAGATTAATGGGTCTCTCTATTGCATTAACGAGATTCACTACTGGTGGTGGAATCGGGCAAACCTGTGGCTAATCAAGGGCAAAACCCAGGATTTATTGATCGACACGGGGTTGGGAGTGGCAAGTTTGCGGCAACACATCGCGTCTTTAATTGATAAGCCGTTGCTAGCGATTGCCTCCCATATTCACTTTGACCACGCGGGGGGGATGCACGAGTTTGAGCAACGGGCGATCCATCCAGCAGAGGCAGAGGCGCTGCGGCAGGGAGATGATTACGTAGCCCTTTGTGCGAGGGATCAGGGTTGGGTGCTGGATGAGCATTTTGAGCAATTGCCCTATGCCGGATTCACCGCCACCCAATACACCCTCCAGGGAGCGGAACCGACCCATCTGCTGCAAGAGGGCGATGTGTTGGATTTGGGCGATCGCGCCTTTGAAGTGTTGCATTTACCAGGACATTCGCCGGGGTGCATCGCCCTATACGATCGGCGATCGCAGCACCTGTTTTCGGGTGACATTATCTACGATGGCGATCTACTAGATGGGTTGCCGGGGAGTGATATTCCTGACTACATTGCCAGCTATGAGCGGCTTCAACAATTGCCCATCGAGGCGGTCTATCCTGGTCACTACCACACCTTTGGGCGCGATCGGTTTCAGCAAATCTTGACGGAGTACCTAGCCCTGCGAAGACAACCTGGCTGCCCCGTGGAAGGGCGAAAGCAGTAATTGCTACTTTGTCTATAACCAATAAACTCTGGTGTTTTCAGGATCTATGGTCTACAATCTAGAGTCCGCTGTTTGAGTTAGGCAAGGTTGCTATCAACCTGTGAGGGAGCGTAGTTGAGGAGTGGAAGCAATCAACCGCTCACCATCTGGTGCAACAACGATTGGGGAGAGGAGACATTGAGACCGGAGATATTGAGACAGGAGACATTAAGACCGTTCACGATCGCGCCTACTTGTCTGCTCGGCTAACCGCTAGCGCAGGATTTGGGAGGACTGCACTGCATAGGTGCTGGAGTGAACCAAGCGGTCGAGCGATCGCATTCAACTCTATTTTCATCACTTAGGGTGTCGTCTAAACCAGTATGGATTTATTGGAGTATCAAGCTAAAGAACTCTTTCGGCAGATGGGAATTCCTGTGCTGCCCTCCCAGCGGATTGACCACCCCAGAGAGTTGAAGGGGCTAAAAATTCCCTATCCAGTGGTGCTCAAGTCCCAGGTCTATAGCGGGGGCAGAGCCAAGATGGGGGGAATTCGCTTTGTCGAAAATACAATCGATGCGGTAGCAGCCGCTCAGGCAATTTTTCGCTTGCCCATTTTGGGACAGTACCCCGATGTTGTTTTAGCCGAAGCCAAATACCAGCCAGAACGGGAATTGTATCTGGCAATTGTGCTCGATCGCTCCTGCCGCCGTCCCCTCCTCCTCGGTTCCCAGCAGGGCGGCATTGAGGTCGAGGCAGCGGCTCAGCAAATGCAACAGGTGGTGGTTGATCAAGAATTTTCTCCGTTCTACGCCCGTCGGTTGGCAATTCTCATGGGGTTGCAGGGGGAGTTGATCCAATCGGTCAGCGCCATTTTAGAGAAAATGTACTGGCTATTTTTGCGCAAGGATCTCGATCTAGTCGAGATCAATCCCCTTGCCGTCAGCTCCACGGGCGAGTTAATGGCGCTAGACGGCAAAGTGGCGGTGAATGACAATGCCCTACGACGCCACGAGGAACTGGCAAGCCTTAAAACCCAACCCTACGACCACGCTGAAAATGGCAGGAGTGTGGGTTCCATCGAACTGGTGCGGTTGTCGGGCAATGTGGGCATTTTATGCAACGGCGCTGGGCTAACCATGACCACGATGGATCTGCTGAGCAAGGCAGGCGGCAAGGTGGCAGGATTTTTAAATT
Source organism: Leptolyngbyaceae cyanobacterium SL_7_1 (assembly GCA_012032525.1). Taxonomy (GTDB): domain Bacteria; phylum Cyanobacteriota; class Cyanobacteriia; order Elainellales; family Elainellaceae; genus JAAUSV01. The sequence continues at coordinate 1,364 of JAAUSV010000256.1, read as the reverse complement.
TGGGGGGAGAGTTTCGCTACGACCTCCCCCCCGCCATGCTGCGAGAACGCATCGAACACGGACTAGATCTGATCACCGAAGACCGAGGCATCAAGGCGATCTTGATTAACGTCTTTGGCAATGTGGTTCCCTGTGATGAAATTGCCGAAACGATCGCCTGTTTGTCCACGTCGATCGCGCAATAGCCACAGCCTTCCCCCCCTCGTGCTGCGATTGGTGGGACGGCATTTGGAAGAAGCCAAGGCACAGCTTGCCAAGGTGAATCTCTCTGTGGTGGAGTCGTTGGATGAGGCGATTTCTAAGACAGTGGCGTTGAGTCGATCGAAGGTGGGATGAAGGATGAAGGGTAAAGGGGGAGGGGGGAGGGATGAGTTTTAGGGCAGAGAGTAAGGTGTTGGTGCAGGGGATTACGGAACCCTTGGGATCGGTGTATGTACTGCCAATGGTGACCTATGGCACCCCTATCGTGGCGGGGGTGGGTGCGGGGTGCGGTGGGCAGCAGTTACATGGTATTCCTGTGTTTGACATGGTGGAGCAGGCGATCGACCAGGTAGGAACGATCGACATTAGTATTATTTTTGTTCAGCCCTATCGGGTGTTGGATGCGGCATTGGAGGCGATCGCGCCGGGATTCCCCAAATCGTCCTGATCACCGAGGGGGTGCCCCCCCTAGATATGGTGCGGTTGATCCGCAAAGCCGAAGCGACGGACACCCTCGTGGTGGGTCCCGATTCTCCCGGTGTGATTGTGCCGGGGCAAATTTTGCTGGGCACCCATCCCCCAGACATTTACACACCAGGAGAGGTGGGGCTGATCAGTCGCAGTGGGACCCTCACCTACGAAGTTGCCTATGAGTTAACCCGCGCTGGCTTTGGGCAATCGGTGAGTGTCGGCATTGGCGGCGATAGTATTGTCGGCTCATCCTTTCAGCAATGGCTGCAAATTTTAGAAGAAGATGAGCAGACCCAGGTGATCGTCTTGGTAGGAGAGATCGGCGGCGATAGCGAAGAGTGTGCTGCTCAATATATCCGCGAGGCGATTGATAAACCAGTCATCGCCTACATCGCCGGACGCACCGCTCCACGGGAGCGGATGATTGGACACGCTGGAGCCATCATTGCCTCCCAAGGTGCTGAGGTGGGCAACGAGGTGGGAACGGTGGAAAGCAAGGTGGCGGCTTTTAAGCGGGCAAAGGTTCCTGTTGCCGATCGCCCCTCCCAAATCCCCGATCTCGTCAAAAAAGCGCTTCAGGGAGCCGTCAAGAAGTAATCCTCTTCCTAAGACAAAGACCCCCGGCTTTTCCTAAAAAAGCGGGGGGTCTTTGTCTCTGCGGTGCCTGCCGATCGCTCAACTGAGATACTTGG
>JAAUSV010000255.1 GCA_012032525.1 Leptolyngbyaceae cyanobacterium SL_7_1 | reverse complement strand
CTCTGCCCCTCACCCCGCCGAGAAAGGTTTTGGAAGTGATTCAGGGCTACACCGAATAAGCAGATCGGCGATCGCCTATTTGTCAGCCCCCGCACTGTGCAAACCCACCTCAGCAATATCTTGAGCAAACTAGAGCTGGAAAATCGTTCCCAACTTATCCGCTATGCTTTTGAGCAAGGACACCATCCCCCAACGGACGAGGGGAAAGAGGAAGGATAACCCCGCCATCCTGTAGGATAGGCACAAACTAGTGTTTTCCCGGGTTTTTTACCATGACTGCTGCGGTCTATTCCTTGGGCGAGCTACAACAGGCGATCGCGCCCATCCTGAGCAATGGCGACCCTTGGTAGTTACCAATGGTTGTTTTGATCTAATTCATGCCGGACACGTGCGCTATTTGCAAACAGCGAAGACGTTGGGTAGGGCACTCGTGGTAGGGTTGAATAGTGACGAGTCGATCCAAACCATCAAACCCGCACCCACTGGGAAACCTCCTCGACCGATTGTTCCAGAAGCTCAACGAGCGGAGGTGTTAGCGGCGCTCAAGCCAGTTGATGGAGTGGTAATCTTTACCGAACCCACGGCGATGCAACTGATTGAGGCGCTTCATCCAGATATTTATGTCAAAGGTGGAGATTACACCCTTGACACCCTGCCTGAAGCGGCGGTGGTTCATTCCTATGGCGGGCGGGTGGAACTGGTGAGGATTGAAGTCCCTAGCTCTACGAGCGCCATCATCGATCGAATTCTCTCTGCTGTAACATTGCCAAAATGAGTCTTTCTGCGCCTGATTCTCCCAGCTCGGCTACTCGCCCCTCCAACCCTAGCGACCCGCTGTCTCGGCTGCGATCGGAATCGCCAAAAAATCAGTTGCCGCTGATCCGCGAACTGGCAAGCCAAGGAGACAGTGGGCTAGAGGTGTTGATGAACTTTTTGTTGGAGCGCAAACCTGAATCAACTCCCGTGGAGGGTAGGGTCTACCAGAGTTTGATGGAGGCGAATACTCCCCAGACTCAGGATTTTCTTCAAACCCATTTTCCAACCGGAGTAATGGCACTACCTACGACCGATCGGGTTGACTATGCCCCACTTCAGCAGCTACTAGGACGACAGGAGTTTGAGGCAGCAGACAAAATCACCTCAAAACTGTTGTGTGAACTGGCAGGTGCGGCGGCGATCGCCCGCAAGTGGCTCTATTTCACCGACGTGGAACGGTTCACCGAGGCTGAACTCCACACGATCGATCGTCTGTGGCGTGTCTATTCGGAGGGCAAGTTTGGCTTTTCGGTGCAGCGCGACCTGTGGCTGGGGGTTGGCAAAAACTGGGATGATCTGTGGCCCCTGATCGGCTGGAAGAACGGCAACAACTGGACGCGCTATCCCCAAGAATTTATTTGGAATTTGAGCGCTCCCAAGGGACATCTGCCCTTATCCAATCAATTGCGGGGAGTGCGGGTGATGGCGGCGTTACTCAACCACCCCGCCTGGAATCAGCGGGGTTAGCCATGGGTTGCAATCATCCTAGGCAATCATCCGGATCGGCAGTACACTAAATTTTCACAGCATCCGTACCCATTCTTGACTTCCCATGGCAACCATTAACGACAACTACCTCAAGCTGAAAGCGGGCTATCTGTTTCCTGAAATCGCTCGGCGGGTCAATGCCTTTGTCAAAGACAATCCCGATGCCCCTGTGATTCGATTGGGCATTGGTGATGTCACAGAACCCCTACCGTCAGCTTGTCGCACTGCCATGATTCAAGCGGTGGAGGAGATGGGCGATCGCACCAGTTTTATGGGCTATGGTCCAGAGCAGGGCTATGGCTGGTTGCGGGAGGCGATCGCTGCCCATGACTTTCGATCGCGCGGCTGCGAGGTTGATGCCTCTGAGATCTTTGTCTCAGATGGGTCTAAGTGTGACACGGGCAATATTTTAGAGATCTTTGGGCGGGAGAATACGATCGCGGTCACCGATCCGGTCTATCCGGTCTATGTCGATACCAACGTCATGGCAGGCAACACCGGAGCCGCCAATGACAAGGGAGAATACGGCGGATTAGTCTACTTGCCCATCACCGCTGAAAACGACTTTACCGCGGAAATCCCTCAACAAAAAGTCGATCTGATTTACCTTTGTTTTCCCAACAATCCTACAGGCGCGGTGGCAACCAAGGAACACCTGCAAGCATGGGTGGAGTATGCCAATGCCCACGGTTCGATTTTATTCTTTGATGCGGCGTACGAAGGATTCATCACCGATCCCGCCATTCCCCATTCGATCTACGAAATTGAGGGAGCGAGAACCTGTGCGATCGAATTTCGATCGTTCTCCAAAAATGCCGGATTCACGGGCACTCGCTGCGCTTTTACAGTCGTTCCCAAAGACCTGGTCGCCAAGGCGGCGGATGGCACCGAGGTCCAACTCTGGCAACTGTGGAACCGTCGCCAATCCACCAAATTTAACGGCGTTTCCTACATTGTGCAACGGGGCGCAGAGGCGGTTTATAGCGACGCCGGACGCACTCAGGTCAGAGGGCTGATCGATTTTTACATGGACAATGCCCGCCTGATTCGCCAACAGTTGACCGCCGCAGGCATGGGCGTCTATGGCGGCGTCAACGCTCCCTACATTTGGTTGAAAACGCCGAACGGTCTGTCGAGCTGGGATTTCTTCGATAAGCTCCTCCACACCTGTCACGTAGTGGGAACGCCCGGTGCGGGATTTGGAGCGGCAGGCGAGGGCTACTTTCGGATTTCCGCCTTCAATAGTCGCCAAAACGTCGAGGAAGCCATGCGGCGAATTGCGGAGCGGTTCTCGTCCTAAATCACTCAACTCTCAGGGTAAACCTAGTTGGCTCTCAGCGAGGCGTTTGCCCAATTCTTTACACTAGAAGTAGAGATGACTACGATTGATGAATTTATGAACCGGCGCACTTTTCTAGAAGCGGGTGTTTTGATTTTGGGCACATCGTGGCTGTCAAATTATTTAGCACACCAGTTATCCACAGGATCGGACGATATGACTCCCTCAAAAAGTGAATTTGAAGTTAGCAAAACTGAACAGGAATGGCGTAGTAGCCTGACTCCAGAACAGTTTCGGGTTTTGCGGCAACACGGCACCGAACGGGCGGGTACTAGCCCCCTTGATAAAGTCTATGAAGCGGGCACCTACACCTGTGCGGGGTGCGGCTTGCCCTTGTTTACCTCAAAGACAAAGTTCAATAGTGGAACGGGTTGGCCCAGCTTCTATGCCCCGATCGAGGGAGCGATCGATACAACCGTCGATCGAACCCTATTCATGGTGCGCACAGAGGTTCACTGCCACCGCTGCGGCGGGCACTTGGGGCACGTCTTCCCCGATGGTCCGGCTCCAACCGGACAACGCTATTGCATGAATGGGGTAGCAATGGAATTTGTTCCAGAAGAGGCGTAGATTTCAATCGGACAAGGGGCTTAAGCCCCTTGTCTGGTAAGTGGACGATCGTAATGTTGTGTGAACCTTTTGGAGTGAAGCCTCTCGGCTATACGACAATGTCTTTACATTAATGTCTTTACATTCAGTCAGTCACGCCTGAGGACAACTATGCAGACGTTTTATCGCCCTCAAGGTGAAGTCGAAGTGCAAACCCGGATCTTAAAAGCGGCAGAGCGTCTGTTTGCCCGTCGTGGCTATGAGGGAACTACGACCCGCGATCTAGCGAAGGAAGCAGGTGTAGCAGAAGGCACCCTATTTCGTCATTTTGAGAACAAAAAAGCCATCTTGATCGAAGTGGCAACCCAGGGATGGGTGGAAATTCTCACCGATTTGCTGACCGAATTGAGCGAGATGGGCAGCTACAAAGCGATCGCCCAAGTCATGCGTAAGCGGATGCTAAATTTGCCTAAGAATCTTGATCGGATGCGGGTTTGCTTTATGGAAGCCCAGTTTCACCCAGAGCTGCGCGATCGCATTCAAGCCGAAGTCATCGTTAAAATGACCGATGTGGCAGAAGCCTTCTTTCAAACAGCGATGGATCAGGGCATCTATCGCCCTGCCAACCCCCGGATTGTTGCCCAGGTTTTTCTTGGCATGTTTACAGTCGCCGGATTTAGCCGCAACACTATCCTAGGCGACGATCCCTCCCCCGAAGCCATGCGGGAAATGGCAGAAGGGATTGCCGATATTTTTCTCAATGGGGTGTTGGCGAAGGGGGAATAGGAAGCGATAAAGATTATAGATTGAATAACCTGCAAAACCAAAACCTCCGTAAGGGCATGGCACTGCTATGCCTTTACACAGGAGAATTACCCAATCAATGAATTTGTGATCCGTAGCACTTAGCGATTAGCCCATAGCGAATAGCCAACACCCAGCCACCCTATTTCATCCGTTATCCTTCACCCCCCGCTCCACCACCTCTCGAATCTGCTTTAGTTCCATGAGAATCGCTCTCAAGAGTTCCTGAGTGGTGGTTTCGACGGGTTGTTGGACTTCGATCGTCACTTGTTTGATGTTGAGAATATCCTGGGCAAAGCGAGCCACTTCGTTGGGATGAAACAGCAGCGGATCGTCCTTGTTGAGGCGGAGTTCGGGATTGAGGCGGGTGGGATTGTAGGCGGGGTTGAGTTCGGTGGGGTCTGTATTGGCATAGCGATAGACAGAGGCACGGGAGCGATTCAGCGCTTTTTGTACCGCTTCAATGGTCATTAATCCTTGGGTGGTGAATGCTCCGCTGTCCATGAGGGTACTGATTAGGGATGACTGGGGATGACGGGGTTGAGGATGGGCTTGCGATCGAAGAAGTCCAGGTTTATTGTCTACTGTTGACCCTACACGTGAGTAGACCTATGGCTGAGAATTATCCCCGCGATCTGGTGGGCTATGGACGGCACACCCCCGATCCCCAATGGCAAAACCATGCCCGAATTGCGATACAGTTTGTGATCAACTACGAAGAGGGGGGCGAGAGTTGTGTGTTGCATGGTGACGAAGCCTCTGAAGCCTTTTTGTCAGAAGTGATTGGGGCGACGCCCTTGACGGGAATGCGCCATATGAACATTGAGTCGATGTATGAATATGGTAGCCGGGCGGGGTTTTGGCGCTTGTATCGTCTGTTTACCAGTCGCGGAATTCCAGTAACCGTGTATGGGGTGGCGATGGCACTCGATCGCCATCCCGAAGCCGTTGCCGCCATGCTAGAAGCCCAGTGGGAAATTGCCAGCCACGGCTACCGTTGGATCGACTACAAATATCTACCAGAATCGGTGGAGCGGCAGCATGTGCAGCGGGCGATCGCCCTTCACACCCAAGCCACGGGCAGTCGCCCCCTGGGATGGTATACAGGACGCAATAGCCCCAACACTCGCAAGCTGGTGATTGAGGCGGGGGGATTCCTCTACGATGCCGACAGCTATGCCGACGACTTGCCCTACTGGGTCTACGACTATGGGATGCCCCATCTGGTTATCCCCTACACGCTGGACAATAATGACATGCGATTTGCCACAGCGCAAGGATTTAACTCTGGTGATCAGTTTTTTGCCTACTTGCGGGATAGTTTTGATGTGTTGTATGCAGAAGGTGAGACGGCTCCCAAGATGATGAGTGTTGGGTTGCACTGTCGGCTGGCGGGCAAACCGGGGCGATCGGCGGCTCTGGCGCGCTTCCTTGACTACGTACAGCAACACGATCGGGTCTGGCTCTGTCGCCGAGTCGATATTGCCCAGCACTGGCATACCCACCATCCTGCCTCACCGCAAGGCTTGCAGTAGCGCTTGCAACTTCAACTGCACCTCCGCCAACTCCCGATCGGGTCTGAGCCTGCCACAATCCCCGCGCCGCCATAGAGTCGGGCATGATTCCCGCTGATCAGGGCGGAGCGAATCCCGACAATAAATTCGGCATTGCCTTGGGTGTCGATCCAACCGAGGGGGGCGGCATAGAGCGATCGCTCAAAGGATTCGTATTGCTGAATATATTCGCAGGCTCGATCGCGGGGCATCCCTGCCACCGCTGGCGTGGGGTGGAGGTGTGCCAACACCGTCAGGGGGTGCAGCGAGGCGGGTAGGGGCGCTTGGATGGGGGTGTGTAGGTGTTGAATGTTGGACAGTTGCAGCAATTGGGGTTGGCTTGCCCACTGGGGGGTTAACCCCAGTTGCATGAGTTGGTGGGTGATGAAATCGACGACCACTTGGTGTTCGTGCTGCTCCTTGGGGTTGTTGAGCAAGCGATCGACCAAGGCTCGATCGGCATTGGGGGTTGCCCCACGGGGAGCGGAACCCGCCAAGGCATCGGTGGTGAGGAGGCGATCGCGGACACTCAATAGCCGTTCTGGACTCGCCCCAATAAATACTTGCCCTTCCCCGTTGCTAGTAGAGAAGACATGGCACTCTGGATAGGTTTGCCTCAAGCGGTGTAGCGCTTGTATCCAGGGGACGGGCAGGGGAAATACCACATCGATCGCATGGGCTAGCACCACCTTATCAAGCCTGCCCGCATGAATGTGGTCGAGGGCAGTGGCAACAGCAGTTGTAAACCGTTCTGTCGCAGTCGATTGGGGTTGGACGGGGAGCTGAATCGTGGTGGGGGGGCGAAAAATTCGATTGGGCGTGGCGCAAATCGTTTGCAATTGCCGCTGAAGGGTTTCCAGAACAATTCCTAGATTGGCATGGGGATGAATCACCAGATTTGTGGTAACCAAAGCCCGCTGCTCTTGGCAGACAATCTGCCATTTGGGCAAATAGATCTGGGCGGAGGATAGGGGTGATTGAGCGATCGAAGCCTGCTCAGAAAAACTAAAGCTACAGAAGAAATAGGGATTACTCTCGCTAGGACTGAGGGACTCGAGCCTAAGGGAATCGAATCGCTTTAATTGTTTTGTGCACTCTTCAATAAACTGTTGTGCTTGAGAAAACGGATTTGCCCCCACAATTTGCTTTGAAATCGCGGCTCCAATCATCACAATGGCTCGATCCTGACTGCGCTGCTCAAAGAAGCAATGCGGTTGATTTTTGTCTAGTTTCTGTAGCACTGCTAACGGATCGACAGAGGGAATTTCTAACGAAACGCTGACAATTTGTGCTTGATGATTTTCAATGGAGCGTTGCTGACAAATTAACAAAAAGTTATGTAAATGATTGAAATCGGAGATGAAATTAGCAGACTGGGGAATAACTAGCATGGAAAATAATGCATCCACCAACAACCGTTAAAATGCGTCGTTTGACAGCGGGCTGACCAACAGAACTTTGCAAACGCCCTCCTTACACGTAACACAACTCGGTTGGCGATCGCTACTCTGCCCCTGGGCGATTCAGATTCTCTCGTTTTCTACCGCACGACACCTCAAAATCGTAGAATAGATAGGCTTTCAGCGTTTGCCTACGATGCGATGACCGTAAAATCTCTTAACTATTC
>JAAUSV010000005.1 GCA_012032525.1 Leptolyngbyaceae cyanobacterium SL_7_1 | reverse complement strand
GGCGGCAACCCCAATCGGCTGGCGAATCATGAATTCGTCAATCCCACGGGCAATGTCTTCTGAGTTGTAGCCCTGCATCAGGATGGGAATGCCACAGGCAACCTCTACGTTCTCGATCGCCCGTTGCAACTCCCCTTTGGATTCTGCCAAGGTCTTGCCGCACTCCAGGGTAATGGTGCGTGCCAGATCTTCAAACTGTTCTCGCAAGAACAATCTGAGTTGAAATAGGTACTGCACTCGCTCCGTGGCGGGTGTCCGTCGCCATTGGGGAAAGGCAGCGGCGGCGGCGACAGCAGCTTGATCGATGTCACTGGCGGGCGACAGGGGCACTTCTGCCAACACCTCGCCCGTGGCTGGGTTGATCACGTTTAGATAGTCTGATGCCGTTGAATCGCACCATGCCCCATTGATATAGTTTTGTAAGCGATGCCCCATGAGTTCTGTTGTCCGTAGTGCTAGGCTCAGACCCCCGGCTTTTTGGAGAAGCTGGCGATCCTTGAATTCTACTACAACACTTTCTCATAGGCGGCGTGAAGTCGCTGCATGTAGTTTTCCATGCTAAAAAATGCCGCATTAACTTTGCCGTCGATCGCCAATTGATTGCGTAATTCTGGGCTACTCAGCAGGGCTTCCAGTTGTTGTTTGATGTGGTCAACATCGTAGGGATCAACGTAGAGGGCAGCGCTACCGCAGACCTCCGGCAAACTGGAAATTTGTGAGGTAATTACTGGACAGCCAAAGGTCATGGCTTCTAGGGGAGGCAAGCCAAATCCCTCGTATAGCGAGGGAAACACCAATGCATAGGCACCTTGGTAGAGATACTGCAAGCTGAGGGCAGGGACGTATTCGAGCAGCTTGACCCGTTTTTTGGAGCTAGTTTCGCTGAGATAGCCAATTTTGCTCAGTTCCTCTTGCCAGAGCCAGCCTTTTTTGCCAACAATCACCAGTGGAAATTCCGTATCCAAACGGGCGTAGGCGTCGAGCAGGCGACCCACATTCTTTTTAGGCTCGATCGCCCCCACAAACAACCAATATTGCTGCGCGTTCAAGTTGTATTGCTTGAGAAACTTCTGCAATTCCCCAGCATCCGCCAATTCCTGATCGAGGGCGATCGGCTGGTAGGTGACGGCAATTTTGTCGGGATCGGCGTCAAAATACTCCAGCAAATCTTGCTTGGAGTGTTCTGAAACGGTGATGACTAAATCCGATTGCTCTAGGGCATCTCGGACTTTGAAGTAGAAATCTTCTTTGTTATCTAGCGTGGCATAGGGCAATCGCAGGGGAATCAGATCGTGTACGGTGGTAATTTTTTTCGCTCCCCGGATGTGGATGGGTAGGGGATAGGTAGCGTGCCAAATATCGATCTTTTCGGATGTGTAGAGGTGGGAGGTGTAGCGCAGCTTTTTATACAAGATATTGGCGGTATCGTAGCAACGGGGCAGGTTGAATGATTCTGCATATTTGAGAAATTCATCGCTAAATTTGCCCTGTTTCACGACAAAGTTGCCTGGTTTTCTTCGCCGCTTAGCTTGGTAGAGTGGTCCCAGGGAGGTTTTAATTAACCCTTTAGAGACATCCAATACATCCAGGAGAAGATTGCGATCGCGCTCCTGATTATCAAAAAATAGCACTTCATCCAAGACATCATTGACCTTGGAGGCATTGCGGCTCAGTAATACGTCCACGTGAGCACCCAGTCGGTTCAAGGCTTTGATCAAGCTCGTGCTGTAGGTTTTGATGCCCGTCCCCGATGTCAGTTGCAGATTGTAGCCGTCCACCAAAATTTTGACCGGAGCTAGGCGGGGGGGGCGCCGCTGCTTGCTTTGGCGCGTTAGACAGCCCTGCATCGGGCACCATGGGAGGGGCGATCGCGGGAGGGGCGATCGCGGGTTGGCTGACACCAGCAGGCATTACGACCGATTCTGCCATCGCGGACGGCGTTGGGGCGGTTGGGGGCTGGCGCGACGCACCCCACGACGGCGTTGCCTCCCCCCATGGACGCACTAGGTGGGGAAGGCAAATCACATATCCCCCTCGTTTTGTAATCGATCGGGGCGACCATGCTGTGATCCACCAATCCTCCTCGGTTCCCCGTCCGGTGGCGCGTTGCTCGGCACTGAGGGTGGGGGTGGGAATGGGAAGCACCCCCGCCCAATAATCCCGGTGGGCATGTAGATGCACTCCAGAGGTCGATCGCTTGGTCAACACGGTGAAGCCCGCGATCGACTGGGAAGCAACCACTGGATGCTCCTTGGCATCATACCCGGTGAGCAGGGGACGCTGCTCAGCCTGCTGAATTGACTCAAACACCGTCAGCAACTCAGGATGCACCTCCACATCGTCCCGAAAGCAGGAAATCCAGCCGACCTCGGCTCTAGACAACCAATACCCCACCCCCACCGTGAGCGCATAGGGATTGCCGCGATCGTCTGGCAGATGTAACACTGTGGCATTGTACTGACTCGCCAATGCCCGATTTTCCTGGTGGGTCGCCGCTGCTGACCCGGTGTCTACCACAACCATGTCCGCTCCTAACGCGGCAATCCCAGGGAGCGATCGCGCCAAGCTTGTTGGAGAGTTGCGGGTAACAATGACAATACCCCACGGGGTATTGGTGGCTGGGGGGCGAGATTCCCCTTCTAAGAAGCGATCGCGCACTAGTTGGATGAGGGGCAACTCTGGCGGAATCAACCGGGGAGGCGGGGTTTTGGCAAACACCACAAACACGTCGTTGCTAAAGGCAGGACGAAATTGCCGCAATACTGCCTGACCAAAGGCGCGATCGACTTCCCCTAGCATGGCTTTGTGGAACACTACAACATCAAACTGCTGGGCGGGGAGGGTGTAGGTGACGTTGTAGGGATAGACTCCTGGAAAGATCGCTAGTAATTCGTTGGGCGCCAGAATGGCGCTTGATGACTGGGTGTGGTGCGTCAGGAATGAGCGAATTTCTACCCACTGAGGGTCGTTGAGGAGGGATGGCATTGGGGCGATGGAGTAGATAACGTGACTAAACCTTGGTCTCAGGCTTTATCTTAAAGCTGAAGTGACATTGAAACCGTAAAATCGTTTGACTAACGATTTTGTGCGATCGACTTTAGGGTTTGTTTGATCTCAACCCAAGCCGTCCGCAATTGCCAAAATTTGCTCGATCGCATCAGTTCAATTTTTTGGTGTAGATCCAGAATCATGGCATCGGAATTTGCCAGTTGGGTCTCCAATGTCCGAATGCGATCGCGACGTTTGGCGATCGCCTGTTGCTGTTTTTGAATTGTCTCAAGCTGCTGGATATAGAGGTGTTGAAATCGAGTGATTCTTTTTTGTAACCAGGCGATTTCTTGCAGCGCAGCACATTGACTCTGGATCTCAAAGACTTCATCAAATAACTGCCGGATATTAGCGGATGCGCCACCATGGGCATAGGAAACGATCGTTCGAGGGTAGTAGCAAACTTTCACGGTGGAGTCTTGGAGGGCGCGAAGAAACCATTTATAGTCAGAGGCAATGCGGTAGGTTTCGTCAAACAAGCCCAGGCGATCGAACAACTCTTTCCGAAAAAAACTAGCAGGTTGATGAATGCGGCGATCGCCCAACTCCACCATTTCGCCTAAGAGCAACTCTGGCGGCATAGGTTGATGGATCGAAGCATTATTATCTAGAAATCGGGCTTCGTGATCTCCATAGATTAGATCGCAGTCTCTGTGAGTTGTGGCAAACTCAACTAAATCTTGAATCACTCGTTCATCAAATAAATAGTCATCTGAATTGGAGAAATAAATAAAGCAACCCGTGGCTCGTTGAATTCCTTTATTCATGGCTTGATAAATGCCACCATCAGGCTCACTCACCCAATCCTGAATGTGTGCTCGATATTGGGAAATAATGGCGTTGGTATTGTCTTCTGATGCCCCATCAATAATGATATATTCCAAGTCAGTATAGGTTTGTTGAACTACCCCTCGAATTGTACGTTCAAGGGTTTTCTCTGAGTTTTTGCAAACCGTAATGACTGAAACTTTCACATTAAAAATGCCTCTTGTTGTCAATCAATTGTTGTCAATCAATCATTCGTTTTGACCCAGCCCGACAACACGCTTTATCTTAAACCAAGTCGATCGCAGTTGCCAAAACTTACTACTTTCCATGGCTGCAATTCTCGCTTCACGAGCGGCTACTTTTGCCTGCGTCCCTTGTAACTGGCGTTGCGCCTTATCTAACTCGGAAAATGCTTGATGCAACTGCTGTTGCAACTGGTGAATGGCATCGAGCCGCGCTGCCCGATCAGATTCACACTCCTGCCATGTGCGATACAACCATGTGTTCACTGCTTCGAGCGATCGCTGCTTCTGCTGGGTAAAGTCGGTTGCAGCAGGCTTTGCTTTCGGGATACCTTGACAACGAGCCGACGTAATCAAAAAGGCTGAGCAGCCAAATGTACCAATCAGCTCGGCATAACCAGCTTCAACAAATTCCAGGACCGCCTGACGCACCCCCATTTCTCCTGTGTCGTTTTCGGGATTCATGTAGTCATGACAGAGCATCGGCGTTCCAGGGGTAAGGACATTGGTCAACAGTTCCAAGTCCCGCTTGACACCCCCATAGCGATGATCGCCATCCACAAACACCATGGTGGGTTGAATCGAAAATTCTTGAAGAAAGGTTTCTAATGTGCCGTAGTGGAGCAGGGCATATTCATCGAGCTTTGCTTCCCTTAGGGTATTAGCCGTACGCTGAATACTTTGAATATCAACGTCAATTCCATAAAACTGGGGGTGGGTGCGATCGAGATTTGCCAATGCCCCACGCAGTTCTACGACTGCCGATCGTCCGCCAAACGTGCCGATCTCCAAAATCACATCCCCCGCTTGATACCCCATCTCATAGAGCTTGAAGGAATCTCCCGGTTCTTGCCACCCTGGTAGGTGTTTTGTGCGCTCAAAAATGGAGGTGTGTTCTGAGTTGACAAACGTTTGAGTCACAGACACGATAATTTTCCTCTTTGCTTGCTAAGGGGATACTTCAGGATTCAGTTAACGTAGCTCGCCAAACTTTCACTGCTCTCTAATGTTGCCAGAGATTGTAAATAATTGATCCACCGATCGCCCTGGCGTTTAAGGGTAAATTCAGCTTCGACCAACGCCCGCCCCGCTTCTCCCAGTTCGTGGCGTCGCGCTGGATTTTTCATCAAAAACCGAATTTCTTTTAAAAGAGCCTCTGGATCGATCGTGTAAGCTAAGCGAGCATTGACGTCGTGCCGGGCGATCTCAGGAATCCCGTCCACATTAAAAGCAACAACAGGCACCGAGCAAGCCGCCGCCTCACAAAACGTTTGCCCAAAGGCTTCTTCCAGGGAAGTCCCAACAAACACGTCCGCCGCACTATAAACCAGGGGCATTTTTCGATAGTCTCGCAGCAAGCCTGTTCCTTGAATATTACTCCAGGTTTGCGATCGCTCCCCAAATACTAGAAAATGGGCATCCCCCTGGAGTTTCGCTACCACTTCGTTGAAAATGTGACCCCCTTTGCGATAATCACTCACATTGACAGCTCCACCCAAAATCACAAAGGCATCCTCTGGCACACCCAACAGATGACGAGCTAACGTCTTGTCAATCTTCTTGAACAGGTGTTCGTCCAACCCATAGTAAAGACAGGCTGCATGGGTTAGACCAGGAAAGGCTTTGTGAGCCATGCCCAATGTCCACTGACTATTGGCAGCTAGGGGAATGCCTGTTGCACCGCAAAAAAGCTGTCTTCGTAACACCCATTCGTCAAAAATCTTGTCAGGCTGAAGAGAAGGGTACTGTTCCCAAGTTGGGCAGGTGTGATTACACCCGGTTTGATAGAGGGTGCATTGCCCGGTGTAGGCACAACGCCCACTAATTAGATAGCAATCGTGCATAAATGCAATAATTGGGTAATTCAAGGCTCTCAAAGCAGATAGCAGGTTTAGTGACCACTTTGCCCCATGTAGATTGCCGATAATAATCGCATCTGGGTTGAAAAGTTCTGTTTCTAATACGAGAGTTTGAATGATACAGTCCTGGCTGATTCCTTGGTCAACATGGAGGTAGGGAAGAGATTTCATTCCTAACCATTGACCAGTAGCACCAACCGGAACGGAAGGAATTGTACCTTCAATATCACCCTGTTTCCAACAAATACCCCCTACAGTGTGCCCCATAACCAGGAATGATTGTATCTGTCGCAAAAGTGCAATTCCTGCTCCAAATTGGAACCCTATGTCATTGATAAATAGGATGCGCAACGTTTGATCGGTTCTGATAGCTAGAGTTTTGCTTTTAAGAGTATTCATAAGCTGTTTGCCAGAATTATGCCATCCTTCATCCATCAATTGTTCCATCCAACTGACCCAGCCAGATAAAAACATTGCTCTGTTTAACAGGCTTGATTGCCTCCCAACTGATCGCTTGAGGAAACTGTTTAGCCAGCTTTGAAAAATCCGCTTCGCCACTTACACTAGCAGTCGATGCAACTAAAACAACTTGTAGATCTTGCGAGGTATGAAATTTGTCAAATTGATTATAGAATGCGCCGACTGAACCAAATGCATCTAGTGGCAAGACTCGGTTTTTTCTTAACTCAAGCCACGCTCCAGCATAATAGGGATGTTGTGGCATATACAATGCCACAACATCTAACGGAGAACTGATTAAGGAATCGATCTGTCGTACAACTCGTTGAACATTTTGATAGGACAAAGCAGGCTCATACAACTGATTTCGAGTAGTTATATAAGTCGTGCCAACTTGTCGCCAAACATTGTATTGCGTCCAAAACCTTTGGGCAATGAAACCACTTGGAAGTACACAAATAATAAGCACGGCGATGGATGCCAAAAGTTTAGGCTTAAACCTCACTGGATAGGTTTGATTTATCGAAATTTGGGAGGTTGGGCGAACAAATTGAAAGTAGCCATAGAGGAGCAAAATTTGCACAAAACCAATAAATGGTGCTGCATATCTTGCGATCGGATCTACCAAGAAATTAAATCCCACAGTAATGCTTAAATACAGCATCAGGGTGAGTGGAATTACCGTAATGCAGAATCCCAATAACATCACTTGTTTTGTATAGAAGTTCTTAAAATAAACTAGTAATCCTACGGCGATCGCTGTCGATGGAATTCCTAAGAACAAACAGACTGCCTCTCGTTTTTGGGTTGGATCGAGGGATCGTAATATATCCAGGGAGCTAATAGATGAGGATTCGGCAATCGCTCTAAACCAATCAGACGTTTGGAACAAAGCTAACCCAAAGGCTCCAAAAGCTGTTACCAATATTTGCCAACCTTCCACACCGAAAGAATTAAAATCAAATGTTGTAAATTGGTCGATCGCCGTTGTACTTCCTGATAACAATCGATTAAGTGCGGTTAGGCTGAGAGGGGGAACCACAAATAATAATCCGCAGCCTATGCTTAAAAATCCCTTTTGTTGGAATGAGGTTTTTGAAACCCGAAGAAAATTAATACACAGGTAAACAAATAATCCAATCGAAACTAAGAATGCAGAGTACTTCAACCAATAAACTGCCCCAAGTAGTAACCCAAGCAATAGAGAGTGAAGTAGTTTGAGGTAAAACTGCTTGTCTGAGTGTTCCAATAGCGTGACTAAACAAATAGTGTAACTAATTAGCCATGGAACAACGGCAAAGGGTAGGATGTCTCCTCCTTCTAACAGTGCCGCCGATAATAGTGAATTACCAATAGCATATAGCGACAATATCAAACCAATAGAAAGTTTAGTTAACAGATTGGCTTGTAGAAGATCAGCCACAGTTAACCAACCCCAGCTACCAGCGATTGTCAGGACATAGGAAGTAATTCTTGCGGCAGTTCCCATTGATAAGCCCGACGAAAGTGCTGGGAGATAGGCTAGGGCAATTCCAGGCGACCACCAAGCAACCCATATTTGGGAATCTTGAGACATATCGTTGGGATCGGGCACAATCAAGGTATTAAATACACTTGATTCTCCACTTAGCCATTGTTGAACCGTCTTGATTTGATGAGCTGCGTCGGTTCTAATCGAGTAGGGAAATGCTAGACACAGGAGAAAGCAACCTGTGATGACACTAAAAGATAAACAGTAAGGCAGTGCTTTGCGCAATCTGGAGTTGAATAGTTGCATCCTTGGAAATAATGAGTTATGTACACACCGTTTTCAACAGTTACTACTACACTCAACAGCCTTGACTAAGAAATCCCATTACACATCATTTTCAACAATGAATAGCAGGTTAGAGACCAGCCCTAGCAACTTATGATGCCTAGTCCTAAACCTGACGTTTGCAGGAAGAATTTGCAAAATCTCCTTTTCTGATAACGGGTTTAAATGGTTTTCCTCAGCCCAAAAGCTCTTTCCTATCAACTTCAAAATTCTACGAAACCACGGCAACGGTAACCAATGCAAAAGGGGCATCATGGTATGAAACTCGATTGGATACCACCGGTTTGGAGTTGTAATACAACAAACTCGCCCAACGCGACAAAGCTCGTGCAAAAATGCTTTCTGCTTCTCTCGATCGCCAACGTGCTCAATCACAGCAAAGCTTACTGCCAGATCAAAACTTTGATCGGCAAACGGCAAACTTAAACCATCTGTCTGAATGTAGGTTAATCCTGGAAGGTCTTTTTCCAAAAAGCTTGCATCCTCCAATCCGGTTGCAATAACCTTCTCAGGGTAAGGATAGAGCTTCTCAAAGAAATTTGAGTCCTCTCGCTGATCCGACGTTACTCCCACATCAATGACGGTTGTTGTAGCTGTGGGTTGAATCATTTCCATCAGAACCACAAACATTTTTCTACGAGCTTGCCAAGAAATTTTGCTAACTATTCCTGCTAAGTTGGGTTGAACATATGGACTACGTCCGGTTCTACCTAAATCCGGCAACTGATCATAACTATGTTTCCTACTGCTCATAAACCTCCAATTTCTTCATTGACATGGATGAAATAAACAATGAGGAAAACACGATTCCACACCCAATGATGATGAGAGTAGCAGCAAGGGAAGCCCAGCCAGGCTGTTCCAATGGCATGAAATTTGAATCAATCCAACTAACTACTAGATTTACTAGAATCAAACTGCCACCTAACATCATGCTTAACCCTAACAAAAGACCAGATTCTAAGTTGAAGCGCTTGTAGAATTGTCTTAAAAACAGATTATTTCTATCAAATCGTCGGCTCCATGAATAGGTCTTAGCATGTAATCCCAAATTAAGGATTTCAAATCCTACGACACTAAAGATTGTTGCAAATATTCCTGTTACCGCTCCTAAGGAACGCCCTTGATAGTGAACTAGATTTAACAAAACAGTAATGTGTGTACAAACCCCTAGCAGCAAAATCGCTAGACCAGGATACAGAAAAATTTTATTGGGGCAGTACAATAACATCATTCTTAAGCTACGCCATCCATCTCGCATCGTTCTTAGTTTCGATTCACCTTTGCGAGGATGAAGTTGAATAGGAATTTCAGCAATTCTTAAATTGGCTAATCCTGCGTTGATTGCCAATTCCAAATTGAATTCCATGCCTGGACTGACAGGACAAATCGCTTCATAGGCGGCACGAGAAAATCCTCGAAAGCCACAATAAACATCTGTGTAACGAGTTCCAAATAGAAAATTTAAAAGTGCTGTTAAAGCAGGATTGCCAAAAAGCCGGTGCAAGAAAGGAATTGCTGTTTGACCACCGTGAAGGTATCGACTGCCGGTAACAAACTCGTAGTTCTTGTTGCAGAGGTAATCAAGAAACTGTGGAATCATTCTGAAGTCATAGGTGTCATCTGCGTCCCCCATAATAAGAAAAGTTCCGTGGGCATTGGCAAAGCCTTTACTGTAAGCATTACCGTATCCCCGCAGGGGTTGATGAACAACTCTGACACCCATGCTTTCTGCGATCGCCACCGAGTTATCTGTCGATCCATTATCACAAACAACAATTTCACCGTTGATGTGTGCGGCAGCAAAGGTGGATTGAATCTTTTCAATACAACTACTGAGCGCCTCTTCCTCATTTAGACAAGGCATTACTACAGAAACTAGAGGTCGATCGGATAACTCTACTGATGTCAATGGATTGGAAACAGTTTCAATCATGATTTTACTTTGTGATCATGTATGCCACAGTGAACAATACCCCCTCGGACTAAAAACAATCAAATTATTAGTCAGCAATTGATCAAGAAAACTAAAATCACAATGGGTATGTGGTTTCAACAGGTTATGTTCTATTTAGAACTAACAATCCGCTCCCGAAACTGTTTATTAATTTGTCTCAATTCTTTCAGAAAAGGTAAGTCATCTCCATAGGTTTTTTGCTGCTCATGGACTCGATATAGAGCGAGTACATCCGGAACGTGAACCATTGTTGCCTGTGCCTGAGCCATACGTAGCCACAATTCATAGTCCATGCTGTAAAACATGTCCTCATTTAGGCTTGCTCCAACTCGCTGCCACAATTCCCGTGTCCAAAATACCTCAGGCTGATAAAAGAATTCGCCCGTTTGCCAACACCCCTCCAAGTCGAGCAACCGATTGAGGGGGAGGGGAACAACCTTGCCAACGGGAATGGCGCTGCGATGGGTTGTAAATGGGACAGGGCAATTCCCTTTCCTGAGCTGACAGCCTCCCACTACCATGTCGCTTTGGTAGGCATCAAAGGCGATCGCTACTCGGTGAAGTGCCAGGGGTGGATAGCAATCATCACTATTGAGCCATGCCAAAATATCTCCCGTTGCCTTGCCAAAACCCTTGTTTAATGCATTCGATTGACCATTATCTGGCTCACTGACCCAGTAAGCCAATTGGCTACTATACCGCTCCAAAATGGAGATGGTTTCGTCTTTAGAACCGCCATCAAGAATGATATATTCCAGATTTGGATACCCTTGCATCAAGACCGATCGCAACGTTTCCTCCAAATACCGTCCTTGGTTAAGCGTCACAGTTACAATCGAAATCTTGGGCCACGGGTTGCCAGAGGGTAGTGTGGCTGTTGCCTTAACAACTGGATAATTCCAGGGCCATTGCAAATCCACCTCAACCACAAGGGATTGGAGCAATGGTGCTACCCATAGCGTGGGTGGAGATGAGTATAGGGAAAAGTTGGTAGCGCGAACATGTACTGGCTGGTCTTGCAGTAACTGGGATAGCGCTTGTTCCGATTGACGATCGCTTTGACGATCGCTCTCGCCACCATGTGTAAGTATCACACTAGTCTTTGCTGATAGCCGCCCTTGAAATAGAGTCGTAACATCTTCTAATAACGGCTCTCCTACACACACAACGTCATATTCCACGAGATCAGCTTTGCTGAAATCGATCATCCACCGACCCAGGTTCCGTGTAAAAGCCTCAATTTCCCATGAGCGGAGTTGTTCCTGGATGGGTTTTGTGCAGGCAACCACTGTCACTGCTGTGCCTCTTTTTCTCCAGATCTGTAGTAACGGCAGAAGATGGCATGGTGGATTAATGCAAAGAACAGTTTGAGGGTTATCCACTAAATCGCTCAGGTGGGTCAATTGCTGATTTTTTAGGTCTAAAGTCGGCTCTAAACCCAATCCACGCGCAACAACAACCGCTTCAATCCAGGAGGAATCCATAGTGGGGTTGAGAATCATCTGTTCTGAGAATTCTTCAACAGCCTCAGCGCTTGCTACTTTAACAGGCACCTTGAGTGCCTGTTTATTCTGCTTACTAGCCTGATTTGGATTGAGGACATCTGGTTCAAGGATTTTAGAGTTTAAGCCATTTTTTGCAATGGTGGCGGGCTGCCAGCGATCGCGCAGCAACAGATTGTAAGCTGGAACAAATACCTGGTAACGCCGATAGACGAAATTGTAAATACCAATCTTTCTAAGGATGGCTTTGATAATTCCTCGAATCGCAGCTTTACCAGTTGATAGGTACTGTATCTCCTCAGTCAAGTGATTGAGCGATCGAGACAACTCATTATTTTGTCGTTTGAGCTGATTATAATCTCGCTTGTGCTGACGACTAAGCTGGCTTAGTTCAAGATGTTTATTATGAAGCTGCTGTCTTAAGTTTTCTTTTGACTGATGCAGCTCATTGATCAATCGGGCGCGATTCAGATTAATTGAGTTGAGTTGACTACGAAGCTTGGTAAGAACGGTGTTCTTAGTTGTTAATTGCTCAGTTAGAGCCAGATTACATTGCTCAAGCTCTACAACTTGGTTTTGCAACTCCTGCTTCTCACACAACAGTTGTTGTATATAGTTGCTAGATTGTTGAGATGCCTGCTTTTGTAACTCCAATTCTTCTTGAGCCTTCTTCAATTTGGAAGTGACTGACTTAAGAGCAATTGAATCAAATGCTTGAGCAAACGCTGAGCCAACAGTAGGATCTACCGAAGTGGAAATAACATCTCCAGAGGGAATGTTGGATGCTGAGTTTGACACAGGTGCTCCTCCCTAAATTGTTCAATTGGTAGAAATGTTGGGCATCAATGGAGTGCTAGTTTCAGTGCGAGGCTCTAAAAGCTTCTGAAAAAGTGATACATAACGTTCCGCTTGGACAGAAATACTATATTTATTCCCTATCACTTCACGGCAAGCAATGCTCATACGTTGACGATCCGTTAAATCAAATACGCAATCAAGAATAGCATGTGCTAACTTTCGCGTATCTTTGGTGGGTACGAGTCGTCCAGTAATACCATTTTCAACCATATCAGGGATTCCTCCAGAGTCAAAGGCAATTACAGGTGTCCCGCAGCTCATTGCCTCCATCATTGTATTTGGCAGATTATCCTCCAAAGACGGAAGAATAAAGTAATCTGCCGCAGAATAGATTGTTCTCAGTTGATGATCGGAAGTGACTACTCCAAGCGATCGCACAGGAATAGCTAACAAGTCTAATAATTGACTAGGATATCCAAAACAGAGAATTTCAATCAACCCATCTACAACCAATTGTTGAAATTTAAGGTTTTCTAGGCAATACTGCACTGCTTCTACCAGCTCAGCAAATCCTTTTCTCAACTCAACCCCTGTACCTGCACCAAATAGCAATGTTATTTTGTTTGAATCAATTCCAAGTTGCTGCTTTGCATCTGGTTTAGGCAGTGGAGTAAAAACATCCGCTTCTATGCCATAGGGAATCACATGGATTGAATTGTGCTTAAACAATCGACTTTCCCTAGCACAATCAGCCAACCATCGGCTAGGAGTAACGATCGTTAGATTCTCCCCTAATATAGATTCAATCTTATCCTTAAGCACGAGTGCTGCAATGTTAAATGGATCACTTAACAGTTGAGGACACGACCCACAGTCATCCTTGTACTTTGTACACCCCGATGAGTAGTGACATCCCCCAGTGAATGCCCACATATCGTGTAATGTCCAAACGATTGGCTTACCTAAATCAAGTAATTTTTTTATCGTATGTGGAGATTGGAAATAGGCGACCCAGTGAAGATTGATTATGTCTGCCTCCTGAACACAGGCAAGCTGACTGAGATCAAAACCTGGATAAGGTAAGGAAAAGAGGGTGTTTGAAAGATTAGTTCGATTTGCATTAATATACTCATCTTGAATAGCTTGTAACTGCTCTAATCGATCAATTCCTACCCCTAGTAGGGGGTTGATTCTTCCGATAGTATCGTCAGATGACACTTTGTATCTTGACAACATGAGGACATCTTGACCTATCTGTCTTAATCCTTGATGTAGCCGATGGGCGGCTCTTGCTGCCCCTCCTTCAACATCATAAGTGCTTATCAAAATCACTTTCATCTGACCGTTATTCCGAATCAATAGAATGTTTTAACTAACGACTCAACCAAGTAAGACTAGTTATTCACTGAAAATCCAACTTTACCTACTTCCAAGAATTTGCTTAACCTAGGTTAAATCATTTAAGCTGTCCTTTAAACTATCACTAAGTTAAGTACTAACACCCGTGCAATGGCTTGCATTTTTCAATGAGAGTAGTACACTACTACAGGCTCAAGCTCATTAAGAAAATTAGCACTAAATGGTTTGTCTATCAAGAAAGGTTTATCGTCATTCCTGAATAATCCTCCATAGGAAGTCTTCGACAAAACTCTTCAAAAGCTGCATTTTCGCTTGATGCGGAGATTCTAGGTTCAAGGCGGCTGATTGACAAAAATCTCTGATCGTGCTCCTATCTGGCAAGGGATACTCTACAGGACAAAATTTAAAGAATTCAGTGGATCACTCCCGTATTTCAATGGGTACATAAGCTCTTCTGATCAAACCTATCAATACTAACTTTCAAGGTATCGTCGCCAATACTAAATTTATGAAATTATCTATTGTTATTCCTTGTTATAACGAACTATCAACCATTTCTAAGGTCGTTCAGGCAGTCAAAAACTCGCCTATTCATAACTTAGAAATCATCATTGTGGATGATTTCTCTATTGATGGCACAAGGGAACTATTACAGTCGAACATTGAAGTAGAGGTTGATCAAATTATTTATCATCAAAAAAATTGTGGAAAAGGGGCTGCTCTCCGAACAGGGTTTAAATTTGCTACAGGAGATATTGTGATTATTCAGGATGCTGATCTAGAGTACGATCCTCAAGAATATCCACTCTTGATTGAACCAATTTTGAGTGGTAAAGCTGATGTAGTATATGGTTCCAGATTTTTAGGAGGTCGCCCCCACCGTGTAGTTTACTACTGGCACATGGTTGGAAACCAATTTCTTACGACGCTTTCCAACATGTTTACTAATATCAACCTCACTGATATGGAGACTTGCTACAAGGCATTTCGTCGAGAGGTCGTTCAATCTATACATGTTGAAGAAAATCGTTTTGGATTTGAGCCGGAAATCACAGCTAAAGTAGCAAAAATGGGTTGCCGGATTTATGAAGTTGGTATTTCTTACTATGGACGCACCTACGAGGAAGGCAAAAAGATTGGCTGGAAGGACGGCTTCAAAGCAATCTACTGTATCTTGAAATACAATCTATTTTTCAAACCCAAGTATCGATATAAACCACCCTTGATGGAATCTTAGCTATGACTGAACCAACCTACCGCATCGAAAAAGATTCCATGGGAGAACGATCGCTCCCCACCCAGATCTACTACGGCATTCAAACCCTCCGCGCCACCGAAAATTTCCCCATCAGTGGCATTAAACCGCTCCCCACCTTTGTCGATGCTTGCCTATTGATTAAGAAAGCCACGGCGATCGCCAACAGAGAGCTTTCCTGCATTCCGGGGGATATCAGCCAAGCGATCGTCCAAGCAGCGGACGAAATTCTCAGCGGCAACTTGCGGGATCAGTTTGTGGTGGATATTTACCAAGCGGGTGCAGGTACATCCCACCATATGAATGTGAATGAGGTCTTGGCGAACCGGGCATTGGAGATCTTGGGCGACGAAAAAGGCAATTACCAGCGGGTCAGCCCCAATGACCATGTAAACTATGGGCAATCTACCAACGATGTCATCCCCACGGCAATTCGGATTGGGGCACTGTTGGCGTTAGAACATTCCCTCTTGCCTGCTCTGCCACGGGCGATCGCCACCCTCACCACCAAAGGTGAGGAGTTTCACGCCATCGTCAAATCCGGTAGAACCCACTTGCAAGATGCCGTTCCCGTGCGGATGGGAGAAACCTTCCGGGCGTGGGCACAAATCCTCTCTGACCACCTCACCCGCATCAAAACTGCCTCAGCCGATTTGACTCCATTGGGGTTAGGGGGAAGTGCAGTGGGAACGGGATTGAATACCCACCCAGACTATGCCGATCGCGTTGCAGAAGTCTTATCTGATTTGATTGGACACCCTGTGAAACCTGCTCCCCATTTGATGGCAGCGATGCAGAGTATGGCGCCCTTCGTGGCGGTATCGGGCACGCTCCGCAACCTTGCCCAAGATCTCGCCAAAATTTCCCATGATCTGCGGCTGATGGATTCGGGTCCTAAAACTGGATTGAAGGAAATCCAACTGCCCCCGGTTCAGCCTGGCTCCTCAATCATGCCCGGAAAGTATAACCCTGTGATCGCAGAAATGACTTCGATGGTTTGCTTTCAGGTGATGGGCTACGATACAGCGATCGCCTTCGCCGCCCAAGCCGGACAGTTGGAATTAAACGTGATGATGCCCCTGATTGCCTACGACCTGATTCATAGCATCGAAATCCTGGGGAATACGGTTGACGTTCTCACCACCCGTTGTCTAGCAGGCATTACTGTCAGCGCGGAGCGCTGTCAGTTTTATGCAGAAGGCAGTCTAGCGTTGGTGACGGCGCTAAACACCCACATTGGCTATCTCAATGCAGCGGCGATCGCCAAGGAATCACTGGAAACTGGCAAATCGCTCCGGCAATTGGTGCTAGAAAAGGGATTGATGGATGAAGCTGAATTGGCGCAGGTGTTGGATCTAGAGCAAATGAGTTTGATGCCCGATCGCCGCTCAGCAGGTTAGCCCGTTGCCCTCGGCAAAACCCGTATTCTCGCGCACGCCACTCTACAATCTGTGGGATAACCTTAAGACGTTTTTCCTATGCAAAGTCTCAGAGGAACGCTATGGCGATGAATGCGATCGTCAACTATCACGTTATCGATCCGACAAATGTGGGGGATTTGTTGTCTTCTCCTGCCAACTACTTCAGCTTTCCCGGTTATTCGATTGCTCAGCACGATATTCGAGACCTCAACCCAAATTTGTTGAAGGGAGAACACAGTCTGATCGGCGGTGGTGGGCTACTCTACTCTAGATTTTTAGACAGCATCACCACACTGAAAAAAGCATCAAATCGGGGTTGTTTAATAGCTTGGGGCATCGGTCAGCAGGACTATCATGCGCTTTCTGCCAACCCCCAACCGTTTGATTATTCCAACTATCTAAACGACTTTGATTTGGTTGGGATTCGGGATTTTAATTCAGGCTATCCCTGGGTTCCCTGTGTCAGTTGTATGCATTCAGCGTTCGATCGCAAACGAGACATCAAACACGAATTTGTTGTGTTTTCCCACAAAAAATTTCAACTGAAGATTGGCGCTTTCCCTCGCATGACAAATGAAACTCAGGGGATTGAAGAGGTCTTGGATTTCTTAGGCTCTGGGGAAACAATTCTCACTAGTTCCTATCACGGAGCTTACTGGGGGACACTGTTAGGACGAAAAGTATTAGCGTTTCCCTTTAGTAGTAAATTCCTCACATTTAAGCACTCCCCAGGGCTATATCCAGTTGAAAAATGGACACAAACTAAATTCCAATTGAAACTGTTCAATCACGTTTTCTACGAGCTTCGCGACAAGAATCAATATACGTGTAGAATTCACAACTGGCGGGAGTATGTGCAACACTGCCAACTCTATCCAGACAGTCTAGAGGAATGTAGAACCCAAAATCGTTTATTTCACACAAAAGTCATGCAATGTCTTAGCGAATCCTGTTAGCAAACATCCATTTACAGTCATCCTATTTGAGTTATGAAGTTCTGCTACCCCATCTCTCACAACTCAATTGGGACTATTGTAAACTAGTTGTTATGATTAGAACTGATGGAGTTGCTGTGACACAATCGCTCGAATGGATTGCATGAATTGATCGGTTGAAAATAGTTCCTTTTGAGTCTGTAATGCTCGACGAAGTTCAACTTCTCGTTCAGGATAAGTCAGTAGATCAACAATTCGATCGATCGCCTCTTGATCATTGCTAAAAAATAGTTCAGGGCGATCGCCCACGATTTCCACCTGACCGCCCCGATGGCGAACAAATGGAATCGCGCCTGCTTTCACCATCTCCGCAATCGAAATACCAAAAGGTTCTTCCTTGTAGTGAATTCCATACTTGCAACGGGATACAACATCTATGTAGTCTTTGTATTTTAAATTCTCGTAGAGTGTGACCCAATCAGCATTGTCCTTGACCATTTGCTTGAGAAATCGCTGATATTTCCAAGCATACATCCCACCCCCGCCCCCCGTTAAATAGAGCTTCAAGTCAAACCCTTGTTCTCGAACTTTTTTAAGAATTTGAATGATTTTGTGGGGTTGCTTGGCAACCGTGAGCCGACCACTACAAATGAAGGCATTCTCTTTTTGATCCCAGGGGATATCACACGCTCGCATCACGACTGGCGGAAAGACGACTTTGGAGGAAATACCGTAGAACTGTTGAACTCGATCGGCAACATATTGGGAATTTGTGATCGAATAATTCTTCTGCAAGTTTTCCTTGCGGAAACCAGAAATGCGTTGATGGAATCCCTTGCCTTCTAGCACATTAATCCAATGAATGTATTGAATTCCAGGCTTTCCTAAATCGGCAGCATTGTATGCAGAGAAAATTAGATCGTAGTGATAGCTTTGGGTCTTTAAAGAGCGCAGCAATGCATGAAAAACACTATTCTCAGACTGGGATTGTTGGCAATAAAGAAATAGCAAATGGGTCTTAGGAAAGAGGGGAACAATGCTTTAATTTGGACGGAAGAACAAGATAGATTTGTCCCGTACATAGCATTGAGTTTGTCAAGATCAATATCTGCCACTGTCACGAGGGTCAACGCATACTCGTCCTTCAGTGCCTCCACGATCCACAACCCCACTGCTTCTGCACCCCCCCCCATAAAGGCAGGATAGAAGATGGCAATGGGTCGCTTTGATTTAACGTCCATAAATTCTGTATCGCTATTCAACTGGTAAATGGAGATTCCGATCGCAGCGCTGCCAACCACGGGTCCAACCGAACGTCGTAGTACCCCGCTTGCTCCGGTGGATACCACCCCGATTCAATCTTTTCAATCATGGGGGGCAAGGCTTGAATGAACAAGTCCCCTCGATCCTTGGGATGCAATGTCCATGCGGCAGGGGAGGCGAGGTTAGCGCGGATGGAGGACGATCGCCTCAAGGCATTCGTCACCATGATTTCCCAAGAATCCAGGCTGCCCTTGCCTGTGAAGTAATTCAGCGAGGTCTGAATGGGAGCAGGGAGATGATTGAGAAATTTGTTGCGGTAGGATCGCCAGAGAATGGGTAGGGGCAACAAGTTCTCAAACCGATGGCGATCGATCAAGTAAGCCCGACTACCAAACGTAGTAAAACGGTAGAACCCGTCGGCATCATACTCGTAGCGACTTTCCTGTTGTGGTCCGTTCGGGTGGGGAGGTCCTGCCAGAGGACGGATGGCGGCAATTTTGGGGTGAGTCCGCAGCAGGTCGATCGCCCTCTCAATCCAGCATTCGCCCGGTTGCTGGTAGAGCAACATATCGCTATCGAAGTGCAGGATGTAATCCCCAACCGTTTCCTCCAATGAAAAGATTGTCCCTAGAATCGGATAACCCTTGTAGTTATGGGTTTGACGGATCTGAGCACTACCCAGATGTTTTCGATACACTCGCTCGCGGTAGTCGTCGGAGTAATCAATATCGCGCAATGTATCCACCACTCCAGCCGCCAGTAGCTGATCGCAGCGGTCGCGCAACTGCTCCATTGTGCCAATACCAGGACGGTTTACCTTATCCCTGTGAGTGGAGCCGTGTCGATCGCTAACAAACGTTGGGCAAATGGAAAATTACACATTCTTACCAGATGGGGAATGGTGTGCATCATGAAGGGAATATCAGTCCGTGCCACCATGATGGACAGGGAACACGTCGGTTGGCTCACAGGTGGGTTACTCCTTGCAATCGGGATGAATGGCATTATCTGTCACTCTTCTAGCCTAGAGTACCCAAGTCCAACCAATTCTCAAAGTACATAACGATACCCACCAAACTCT
Source organism: Leptolyngbyaceae cyanobacterium SL_7_1 (assembly GCA_012032525.1). Lineage (GTDB taxonomy): Bacteria > Cyanobacteriota > Cyanobacteriia > Elainellales > Elainellaceae > JAAUSV01. The sequence continues at coordinate 13,925 of JAAUSV010000005.1, read as the reverse complement.
CTGGCAAAAAGCTTGATTAGGCGACTTGTAGCCTAGGAGATATCTTTTCACCCCCAGAGTCCTCTATTGTCGTTACTAATTGGCACTACTACAGGGAAATTCTTAACTGCTTTTTCTGACTAGGAGACGACCTATGAAAGTCGCTGTTTTTAGTACCGAACCCTACGATCGCCAATTTCTTGATAGCGCCAATTTCACAGACCAGCACGAGCTCGTGTATTTTGATACCCCGACTGGAAGCCAAAACTGCCTCCCTCGCCTCTGGGTTCGCAGCCGTTTGCGTCTTCGTGAATGACGACATCAACGCCGAGACCCTTACCATGCTCGCGGCAAATGGCACCCGCCTAGTAGCATTGCGCTGCACAGGCTACAACAATGTTGATCTAGACGTTGCCGCCGAATTGGGAGTCAAAGTAGTGCGGGTTACGGTCTACTCGCCCTATTCCGTCGCAGAGCATGTGGTGGGATTGGTGCAGATGCTCAACCGCAAGCTACATAAAGCTTACAACCGGGTGCGTGAAGATAACTTTTCCCTTAACGGCTTGTTGGGGTTTGATCTACACGATCGCACCATTGGTATTATCGGTACAGGCAAAATCGGCATCATCCTGGCTCAAATTATGCACGGTTTTGGCTGCCACCTGTTGGGCTACGACCTCTACCCCAGTCCCAAATTTGAGGCGATCGGGGATGCCCGCTATGTCGAATTGCCAGACCTCTTTGCCCAATCCGATATCATTTCGCTGCACTGTCCCCTAACGGCTGAAAACCACCATTTAATCAACGCAGAGACGATCGCCCAGATGAAGCCGGGAGTCATGATCATCAACACCAGTCGCGGTAAATTAATTAACACCAAAGCTGTAATTGAGGGCATCAAATCTGGAGCGATCGGTTCCCTGGGAATCGATGTCTACGAAGATGAGCAAAATCTGTTCTTCCGCGACCTCTCAAATACAATTATTCAAGACGACACATTTCAACTATTACAGTCCTTCCCCAATGTGGTGATCACCGCCCACCAAGCCTTTTTCACTGAGAATGCCCTACGGGATATCTCCACGACGACGATCGCCAGCATCACAGATTTTGAACGGGGCAATGTCCTGCAGAACGAAGTCAAGCTCCCTGAAAAAGCCACCACACCAGCCTAAAACCCAGATTCTCAGCTTCTCCAGCTTAGCCAAGGATCGAAGCAACAAGGGGGATCGCAGTTGCCGATCGCGCTAACTGGTGATCGTCCCTGTTAAGGGTGAACTGGCACTGGCAAAGGCTTTAACTGGAATTCTGCCTGCTAGATAGGCGAGTCGTCCGGCGATCGTTGCCATGCCCATTGCCTGCCCCATGGCAGCAGGGACTTTGGCTTGAGCGATCGCCGTATTGATCAACAGCGCATCGGCTCCCATCTCCATTGCTTGGGCTGCCTCGCTAGGTGTGCCAATGCCAGCATCCACGACGACGGGCACATTGGCATTTTCGATGATGATTTGAATATTGGCAGCGTTTTTAATGCCCTGCCCGGAGCCGATCGGCGATCCCAAGGGCATGACCGTGGCACAGCCGATTTCTTCTAACCGTTTTGCCAACAGCGGATCGGCATTGATGTAGGGCAGGACCGCAAAGCCTTCCTTCACCAATTGTTCCGCAGCCTGCAATGTGCCGATCGGGTCGGGCAGGAGATATTTGGCATCGGGAATTACTTCTAGCTTGACGAAGTTGTTGTCTTCCTGTCCCAATAACTTTGCCATTTCTCGCCCCAACCGCGCCACCCGAATAGCATCTTCCGCCGTTTGACAGCCTGCGGTGTTGGGCAACATCCATACCGTTGTCCAGTCCAGTGCTTCGGCTAAGCCTTCGTGTCCGGGGGCATTGGTTTGAACTCGTCGCACCGCAACGGTGACAATCTGACTGCCACTGTCCGTGATGCTCTGGCGCATGTCGTCCATTGTGCGATATTTGCCCGTGCCCGTCATCAGGCGAGACTGAAAAGAGCGCCCGGCAATCACTAAGGGTGAATCGGGGATGACAGTATCAACGGTTGGGGAAGGAAGGCGATCGAGGGTTTGCACAGTAGTTATCGGGGAACGGGGTGTTTCTTCTATCTTGGCAGATTGGCTAGAGACGATCGCCCCACCCAAGGACGGAGCCGCCCCCCACCGCTGCCAAGAAAAGCAGTCTAAGAGTGGATCAGGCTGCTGCTGACACACATCAGCAATCAGCTTGGCGGTAATCGGGGCAAGCAAAATTCCATTGCGGTGATGCCCGATCGCCAAGGTCAAATTGTCACAGGGACTCGCACCCAGGATGGGCAATTCATCTGGCGTAGCAGGACGAAATCCCCACCAACAGTCTGCAATCGGGAAACTTTCTAGCGCTGGATACAGGCGTAAAGCCGATCGCAGTAGAGACTGAATGCCGCCCGCCGTATTTCCAGCCGTAAAGCCCACCGCTTCCACCGTGGCTCCCAAAAGGATTTGTCCGTTGCGTCGCGGCACAATATAGATCTCTTCACCATAGAGCACTCGCTGCAAGGGTCGGGGCTGGGATATCCGGTTGGCACTGACAGGGCAAGCATTTGTCCTTTTTGTAGGCTGGACAGGAATCGGCAACAAATCCCCCGACCACGCCCCCGTTGCCAAGATATAGCGATCGCCATACACCATGCCTACTGAGGTTTGTAGCCCTATTACATGCCCCTGCTGCTGTTCGATCGCCTCCACTGCGACCCCAGCCCGGATTTCCACACCCACGGCTTGGGCGGCGGCTTGCAGGGCGATCGCCAGTGCCCGGTTATTCACCTGCCCATCGTCGGCAAACCACCATCCACCCACCACTTCCTCACCCAATCCCGGTTGGACATGGTGAATCATCGCTCGATCAAACCACTGAGCGTTGGGTAGGGCCACTGGAGGTTCTTGATACACCGGAGCCAAGATGCCACACGCCCAATACTCTGTTTCCAACCCACTCAAGTCCTCAATTTTGCTGACCCAATCGGGATAGAGCCGACGACTCCTCAGACACAGTTCTAAGAAAGGACTAGACTCGATCGCCTCCGCTGCCGGAGCCAGCATGCCTGCCGCCGCGTGGGTAGCCGCTTGCTGAAATTCGCGGCTGAGGAGGGTGACGCTCAGCCCCCGTAGCCGCAGTTCTAGAGCGATCGCTAGACCAATTACGCCGCCGCCAATAATACAGATGTCAGTACCCGTGCTCATGAGTTGGAAACATCAAAAGTGAAATCGTCAACGGAATCGCATACCAGCAATAAGCAACACTGACTTGTCTACCACAGTGCCGTAATCGGACGGCGATCGTTGGGCTGGGCGGGTCGATTTAAGGGAGCGTTGGGGTCGTTGAAGGGCTGGTTAGGCGACTGCGGATTGGAAAATGGTTGGTTGGGAATGGCGGGGGATTGTCCGGGGGGAGTGTTTTCAAAATAGAAAGGGTCTGCCTGGGTGGAATTGTAGGGGTCTTGTTGACCGCCACCGCCACCCCCTGCAATCTCCTGTTGCACACGGGCAACAAAGTCTCTGGCAGAATTAATCATATTGGGCAAAACGTTTGAATCCAGCGAACCTACCGCCATCAGCAGCAATGCTGCCAACACTCCAAACCCAACCAGTCGAATCACTCCCTTAGCAACGGTGCCAATTACCATTGAGAGGAATGAGAATACTAATAACAATCCGATTAGTTCCATTGCCACAACTCCGAACGCTACTTCAATCCTAACCTTCTGGCGTCCAGACGATCGTGTCCCCTTGTCCCCAAAAGCCATCATATTTCGTCACTTTGACCTCCCCTAGTACTTGGGTCTGACATGCCAGACGACGATCGCTCGTGGGAGAATGGGGAGGCAGCGATCGCCGGGTTGTTTCTCGCCAGTTAGAGGCAGATATCTCGCCCTCAATCTGCACCGCACACGTACCACAGGTGCCAATGCCGTGACAATTGATCACACTAGCCCCATCGTTGTACAGTTCTACCCCGTGTTGCAGCAAAACCTGGCGCAGATTTGCCCCCTGGGGACACTCGATCGTCTTTCCTTGAGCAAGTACAGTCGGCATAATACAAAATTACAGAAGAGTCAGCGGGTTCTACCTCTACTCTAGGTGCCTTCCTTGGTTTTACCCAAATCTAGTCCAACCCAGTTTTCGCTTGTCCCTCTCATCCCATCTAGCCAACCCATGACTGCCAAGCCCTTTCTTTGGATCTACGACACCACCCTACGAGACGGTGCCCAACGAGAGGGCATGGCATTATCCATTGATGACAAGGTGCGGATTGCCCGTGAACTCGATCGCATGGGGATTCCCTTCATCGAAGGGGGCTGGCCCGGTGCCAATCCTAAGGATGGGCAGTTCTTCTGGCAAATTAAAGAAGAACCCCTCACCCAAGCCGAAGTGGTAGCCTTCTGCTCAACCCGCCGCCCAGGAAAAACCGCCGCCACCGATCCCCTATTGCAACCCGTCCTCGCCGCAGGCACCCGCTGGGTAACGGTGTTTGGTAAATCTTGGGATCTGCATGTCACCGAAGGACTCAAGACCACCCTGGAGGAAAACCTGGCGATGATCGAAGATACGATCGCCTTTCTCCGTAGCCAAGATCGCCGCGTCATCTACGATGCCGAACACTGGTTTGACGGCTACAAACAAAATTCCGATTATGCCTTGGCAACGCTCAAGGCGGCGATCGCAGGCGGTGCAGAATGGCTCGTCCTTTGCGACACCAACGGCGGCACTCTCCCCCACGAAGTCACCCAGATTGTCCGCGATATTGCCCAGAGTATCCACCTCAACCTTGACCCACCTCCTTCTCCCCTACCCCCCATCCCCTACCCATCCCCTTCCCTTGGCATCCACACCCACAACGATTCTGGAACCGCCGTAGCAAATGCGATCGCCGCAGTCCTGGAAGGAGCCACGATGGTGCAGGGCACGATCAACGGCTATGGGGAGCGCTGCGGCAACGCCAACCTCTGCACCCTCATCCCCAATCTGCAACTAAAGCTGGGATACCCCTGTGTGCGTGAGCAGCAATTAGAGCAGTTAAGCGACTTTAGCCGTCTGGTCAGCGAAATGGTCAACCTCGCCCCCGATGATCACGCCCCTTTTGTGGGATTGTCTGCCTTTGCCCACAAAGGCGGGATTCACGTCAGCGCGGTGGAACGCAACCCCCTCACCTATGAGCACATTCAACCCGAAGCCGTTGGCAATCTTCGGCGGATTGTCATCTCCGACCAAGCCGGACTGAGCAATGTTCTGGCAAAAGCCCGCACCTTCAGCATTGATCTCGATAAGGACGACCCCACCTGTCGGCAAATTTTGCAGCGCCTCAAGCTACTAGAAAACCAGGGCTATCAGTTTGAAGCTGCCGAAGCTAGTTTTGAATTGTTGATGCGTGAGGCGTTGGGTCAGCGTCCCCAGTGGTTTGAAGTTAAAGGATTTCAGGTAGACTGTCACATGTTGCCAGAGCAAAATGTCTGGCGAACTAACTCGATCGCCACTATCAAAATTACAGTGGATGGTCGAGATATTCTGGAAGCTGGTGAGGGCAATGGTCCGGTGTCGGCTCTCGATGCTGCCCTGCGTAAAGCATTGATGAACTTTTACCCAGAGATTGCTTCCTTCCACCTGACTGATTACAAGGTGCGGATCTTGGACAGTGCCGCAGGAACATCCGCCAAAACGCGAGTGTTAATCGAATCCAGCAACGGTCATCAGCGCTGGACAACAGTTGGAGTGTCTACCAACATCATCGAAGCATCCTACCAAGCCGTGGTGGAAGGCTTGGAATTTGGCTTGCTTCGACAAAACAGGCAAAACAAGCACTAACACAACCGATCGCTTAAAAAACAGTTCGATCTCGTCATTCACATGGCTTGTTTTGGCTCAAATTCTCTCTAGTCTCTAGACAAGGAACTTCCTTTGATCATGCAGAGGTGCGGTGGGTTTAGCTTCCCAGCATCGTTTTTCGCAGGAGTTCGAGTCCCTTCTTCACTCGCCGAGAAACCGTAACCGCACTAATCCCCAGTCGCTCAGCCGTTTCCTTTTGAGTCAAGTCGTAGAGGAAAACAAACTCTAGGACATCACGAGTGCGCTTTTCAAGCTGAACAAGAGCTTGTTGGAGGCGAATCTGATCTTCCTGAGCAAGTTGAAAACTACGATATTGGCTATCGGGGAGTAGTTCACCCAATGACGTTGATCCTTCCTCTTCATCTCGCATGGGAGCATCCAGGCTCAAAGGAGAGCGATTGCGGCATGCCAATTTAATTTCCTGCCACTCAGGTAAGGGAATCGACAGACTCTCGGCGATTTCCGCATCAGTGGGTTGGCGGTTTAGCTGAGTCTGTAGGTCTCGGATAACTCCTGTTGCTTGGTGTTGGAGGGCTTGCCAGCGGCGAGGAATCCGAATAGGTGCTCCCTTATCTCTGAGGTAATGCTGAATTTCCCCGCGAATGTAGGGAATGGCAAAGGAGCTAAAAGCGTGCCCCTTGGACATATCGAACCGTTCGATCGCCCGAATTAACCCCAAACTGCCCACTTGCAACAGGTCTTCGTAGCTTTCGGTACATTGATTAATCCAATGATGAGCTTCTTTCCTCACCAAGCCTAAATTGAGTTGAACTAATTGATTTCGCAGATGGGGCGATCGCTTTTTTGATACTCCCTCAAAAGCTGCAAGCTTTCTCTCTTCAGTTCATTGGCAACTAGGGTACGCATGACGAAATTCAGGTAGATTACAGCACGTAAGCTGGCAAAGACGCAAATGCAGAGGGTGGTTGGATGCCTTCTCTTATTTGCCCATTTACCTTATTCCCCCAGGTCAATCATTGCAATCGCACTTTTACTGAAACTACAAATTACTACAACGAATGAAGCCGATATCATACACCGAAATTGTTCTCTTTGTAACAGGCTGTGATGGCGCTTGCTGGTTTGCCAACCCACTTTATTGAAAAATTCATCAAATCTTAAAATATTAGAGAGATACTCCCAAAAATTAATTAAACAAAAAATAAAAAGGGGCATACGCCCCTTTCATACAATGAATTGAACAGGTCGGACTTGACTGATTGCCAATCCTCAGGGACAGGCACACTTAGGCAGCCGCTGGCTCGACTCGCGCGTAGAATAAGCCACGCACCTTCACGTCCAATGGCTCCTTGCCCCCCATGTCTGTATCGGAGGGTTGGATGCTTTCAAATGTGCCTGCAATTTCTCCTGTGTTGCTATTGACCTTAGCGACCTGTAGGGAAATTTTGCCAGTTCCAACGTCAAAAATCTTGACATTTTCCTTGGATAACTCTTCGCTATCTGCTTGCGCAGGTAGGGCAACGGCGTTGTCATAGCCTGTTGCTAACCCTCTGCCCTTGGGATCGAGGAAGTTAGAGGTGCGGTAGGAGGGAACCTTAAATTTGCCCTCAAAATCGGTGGAGGTGTTGATGCTGTCAACCGGGGTTTGAGTGCTGGCAACCAACCCTTTGAGGCTGAATAGGAACGGAACCCGTTCGCCACCAGGGAGTTGTACAGTCACCGCTTGAAAATCGAACCCATCTTCTTCGATGAAGGTGAGAGCGCCACCCGGAGTAGTTTTTAGGGTGCCCCGGACTTGGTCGATCGTTGTGGTGTAACGGGTCAGGGGCTTGCCAGCAATAAACAGCGCGTCTTGGCGCTTGTTAGTTGGCTCCTCTTTGACAAAGAAACTGGTTGGCTCTAGACACAAATCAACGAGTGCGTAAGAGTCATCGGAATTAATGGCGATCGAACCGCGACTGGTTTCATTTAACTGGGGGCAGGAGTTGGCTAGCCCAGTTCCCCGGATCTGCTCATAGGTCAGGGGAGCATTTGCCGTGGTCGAAGCGTCACTACAGGCAGTCAAAAACCCTAAACAAATTGCCAAAAATGCAACGATAAGCGAGCGATACCTCATGGTCAACCTCAGTGCTGATGTGGAAACGATAAGTAGCCCTACCCGTATTTAGTGCAACATTAAAAATCAGTGCAACCTTAAAAATCTTAGGCTTCCATTAGAGGGTAAGTGTTATGGGTTTGCTTCAGATCGTCGTTCTCTCGATCGGAGAGGAAGCTCAACCTATCTCGGAAAGACGCCTTGAAAAAAAGTCAAAGTTATTAAAATTGGAAGCCTGCAATAGCCGAGCGAAGGACACATCAGCATTTTACAAGACCTTGTGCGCTTGTTTTGAATATTCATTCGTTGTGTCGCAATTATCCCAAGCTGGCAGCAGGGGCAGAATGATTTTGGTAGTGTAGGTTGCGTCTGTGTTAACAGAAATCACGACAATAGGACTACCAAGTTTTACAGTAGACTTTTTCTTGAAGGGGCATAGGGATGGGCATGACTAGACCACAGGACGATCGCATCGAGCAACCCAACGATGGCGAAGACGATTTGACTGAAATTGCCTATCGAGTGCGATCGATCGCTGAGAAACGAGTTGGAAACAGTCAGCAACTCCTAGCACTACTGCGATTGCTAGAAGAATTGCATCGTGAGATCCGCGACACCGTGTTTCAAGCGTCTCTGCCGGAGAGTCGCCAAGCCCTGTATGCTTTGCTAAAAGACATTGAGGCAGATGGGGGATGGCCCTATATTCATCGAATGAGGTTGCAATCGCTGTTGACGAATCTAGCCACAACCTTATCCCATAGTGAAACCTTGTCCCATAGTGAAAGCTTTTTCAGGACCATTCAGATCGGCAACAGGATGACGAAGCCGAGTACACGGACATCAACGATAGGAAATAGCAGATTCCCGTACCAACCGATCGCCGACCTAATCTAAACGACCTTCGGGGGAAATCGGTAAAATGAAAGAAATCAATGGCATTAGGACAAAAGCTTCATGATTCCCACCGTTATTGAACAGTCTGGTCGCGGCGAACGCGCCTTTGATATCTACTCCCGATTGTTACGAGAGCGCATCATTTTTCTGGGACAACAGGTTGATGCCGACGTTGCCAACTTGATTGTGGCTCAATTGCTGTTTTTAGAAGCTGAAGATCCTGAGAAAGATGTCTACCTATACATTAACTCTCCAGGCGGTTCGGTCTCCGCAGGCATGGGGATTTACGATGCGATCAACCACGTGCGTCCAGATGTTTGTACGATCTGTTTAGGCTTAGCTGCCAGTATGGGCGCGTTTCTGCTGAGTGCCGGAGCAAAAGGTAAGCGCATGAGCCTTCCCCACTCCCGCATCATGATTCACCAACCCCTAGGGGGTGCCCAAGGGCAAGCGGCTGACATCGAAATTCAAGCCAAGGAGATTCTCTACCACAAGCAAAAGCTGAACGAGTTGCTGGCAAGCCATACCGGGCAGCCTCTAGAAAAGATCGAACGGGACACCGATCGCGACTTCTTTATGTCGGCGCAGGAGGCGGCGGAGTATGGCTTGATCGATCAGGTGATCGATCGTAAAGCATTGGTAAATCGTCCGGCAGCGGTCGTTAAATAGCGGATTAATATCGAGAGTGAATGACAAGGGATAGGGCAGAGCTATCCCTTTTCCGTAATTAAGGTTTTGTCATAATATTTTCGTTTCTCACCTGAGCGAAATTGTGGTAGGAGGGAAAGCTTAATAAAGTTATGGAAAATTACTGGCTTACGGGTTACAAAGTATTGGATAGACGGTAGATTGGTTAGTATATTTGTACTGAAACATTGATCCGGTTGGTAACCCGCCTTGGTGTAATGCTTTAAAACTACTCTTCTAAGGTATCGCTGTGCGATCGCACATCGTCCTTGCCTCTATTCAAACAATCCTTTAGCGCTCCTGGCTGAGAGTCTGTGTATATTAAGCGCGTTGAACTCTCCCATTTCAAATCCTTTGGCGGCACGACTCAAGTTCCCTTGCTGCCAGGGTTTACTGTGATTTCGGGACCGAATGGATCGGGGAAATCCAATATCCTAGATGGCTTGCTATTTGCGCTGGGGTTGGCGGGTTCCAAAGGGATGCGGGCAGAACGCTTGCCCGATCTAGTCAATCAAAATGTAGCCAGTCGAGGGCGATCGACCATCGAAGCCAGTGTCACAGTCACCTTTGCCCTGGAGGACGGTGATGGCGACGAACCGGAGGAGCTGAATTCCAGCAATGGCAATGCTGCTGAGCATTCGACTAACGGTGACAGCAATGGCAACGGTAATGGACATAAAGCCGATACCCAACTGGCGATCGCTCCCCAATTAGTTCCCTTCAACGAGTGGACGGTTACCCGCAAGTTGCGTGTCACCCAGCAGGGCACCTACACCTCCACCTACGCCATCAATGGGCAACCCTGCACCCTCAACGAGTTGCACGAACAACTGCACCGCCTGCGGATTTATCCAGAGGGCTACAATGTTGTGTTGCAGGGGGATGTCACCAGCATTATCTCGATGAACCCACGGGAGCGGCGAGAGATTATCGATGAACTGGCAGGGGTGGCGGCGTTCGATCGCAAAATCAATCAGGCAAAGGACAAACTCAACGAAGTCAAGGAGCACGAAGAACGGTTTCACATCGTTGAGCGCGAATTGACTACCCAGCGCGATCGCCTTGCCCAAGACCGTCTCAAAGCCGAAAAATATCAACGACTCAAGGGCGAATTTCAACAAAAAACCCAGTGGGAAGTGGTGCTGATCTGGCGATCGCAAGCCCGACAGGTCGAGCAACTGCAAGCCCAAATCCAAACTGACCAGCAGACCGCCATCGACCTTACTGCCCAACTCGACGGGCTGCGTCAGCAGATCGCCACTGCCACCGTCGAACTGGAACGCCTAAATCAGCGGGTGAAAGCCCTGGGGGAAGATGAACAATTGGCGTTGCAATCGACCCTGGCAACCCGTGAGGCAGAACTGCGGCAGTGGCAACGCCAGGAAGAAGCATTAGTCGCGGCTAGTCAAGAGGTGACGGCTCAGATCGAACGCACCCAAGCCGACTTGCAGGAACAACTCAGTTCCTTGGAACAGTCTTCGGAGGAACATACTCACGTCAAAACGCAGGTCTTACCCACGCTGCAACTGGAATGCGATCGCGCCAGCCAAGCCCTAGAACAGAGCCGCGAACAGGCAAACCAAGTGGCAGCCGCCTCAGAAGCCTGGGTGCAGGAACAAACTACATTGCGGCATCAGATTGAATCTCTTCTAAAAACTCTAGAACCGCAGCGCACCCAACAGGCACGCTTGCAGGAACGGTTGAGCCAATTGCAAGACAAAATCCAAGAACACCACACCGTCTTGGAGGAAACCGAGCGATCGCTGGCAACCACCCGTGAGCGATCGGTGGAGGCACAAAACGCCCTCAAGGTGGAAACCATTCACCTGGAAACCGTACAGAACCTGCTTGCCCAAGCGGAGCAAGAACTGCAAACCCAACAGGACACCCAAACGCGGCTGCTAAATGAGCAACGCGACAAACAGCGCCAACTCGACAAACTGGAAGCCCAAACTCAAGCCATGCAGGAGGCCCAGGGCACCGGAGCCACCCAGATGTTGCTAAATGCAGGACTAAAAGGCGTGTGCGGGCTGGTGGCGCAGTTGGGACGGGTCGATCCCCAGTATCAACTGGCGTTGGAAATTGCAGCGGGGGGGCGGTTAAGCCAGTTGGTGGTTGAGGATGACCAGGTGGCGGCGGCGGGGATTGAGCTATTAAAACAGCGTCGGGCTGGACGGGCAACGTTTTTACCTCTAAATAAGATCAAAGCACCGCAACTGAACACCCTGCCTGCCTGGAATCGCCCGACAGGCTTCATTGACTATGCCGTTAACCTGATTGATTGCGACGATCGCTACCAGATCGTTTTTGCCTACGTGTTTGGCAACACAGTGGTCTTTAAAACCCTGGCAGAGGCTCGGCGACACATGGGGCAATACCGCATTGTCACCCTGGATGGTGAACTGCTGGAAAGTAGTGGGGCAATGACGGGGGGTAGTGTCTCGACGCGGCAGGGTGGCTTGCGATTTGGCACGGTGCAACCAGGGGAATCGTCCGAAGCGGTAGGGTTGCGGGAACGGTTGGCGGTGATCGAGCAGGTACTGAGTCGCTGTCAGGAGGCGATCGCCCAGGCAGTCACCCAGGTAAAGCAGCACTCCCAGTCTTTGAGCAACGCCCATCAGCGTCAACGCGAGGCACAGCTACAAACAGAGCAGTTGCAGCAGCAAATTGCGGCTTTGGTGACTCAAGAAGCCCACGTCCGCACCCAACTGTCGCAAAATACCCAGGATCTCGCCACTGCCCAAGCCCAGTTGCAGCAGTTAGACCAGGACGTACCAGTGCAGGAAGCCGCCGTAGCTGAGCAGCGCCAAATTTTGGCAGAGTTGGAACAGTCCCAAACCCATCGGGAGTGGCAACAGATTCAAGCCGTGATTCGCACCCAGGAAACGGAATTGGGCGATCGCCAACTTGCCCTGCGCACCGCAGAACAGCGTCTCCAGGATTTGGAGGTCAACCGCCAACGCCTGCAAGAGCGCATTGCCCAACTGCGACAGCGGCTACAGGATTATCGCAGCCAACAGGCAACCCACATTCAACAGCGATCGAGCCTCAGCGCCCAATCGGCTGCTTTGCTGGAGCAGATTGAGCACACCCGCACTGCACTGGGAGAGCTAGAACACACCCTGGCGGCTGAAAAACAAGCCCGCGATCGGGCGGAGCGGCAATTACGCGATCGCCACACCCAACAACAGCAGTGGGAATGGCAACTACAAAAATTGGGCGAAACCCAACAGCAACGCCAGCAAGAGTTAGCAGCACTCCAGGAACAATTGGCAACGCAGCAAGCCGAGTTGCCGACTCCCTAGACATACCAGAGGAGGTCACCGATCTAGCGGTATTGCAGCATGAACTGCGATCGCTCCAGAAACGGCTGCAATCGATGGAGCCTGTGAACATGCTGGCATTGGAGGAGTACGATCGCACCCAAGCCCGGTTAGAAGAACTCAGCCAGAAGCTAACCACTCTGGAGGAGGAGCGTACAGAACTGCTATTGCGGATTGAAAACTTCACCACCCTGCGGCAACGTGCCTTCAAGGAAGCCTTTGACGCCGTGAATAAAAACTTTCAGACGATTTTTGCTGAGTTGTCGGATGGCGATGGATATTTGCAATTGGACGATCCCAATAGCCCCTTTGATAGCGGTTTAAATTTAGTCGCCCATCCCAAGGGCAAACCCGTCCGCCGCCTTGCCTCCATGTCGGGGGGTGAGAAATCGCTGACGGCATTGAGTTTCATCTTTGCCCTACAGCGCTACCGTCCTTCGCCCTTCTACGCCTTTGACGAGGTCGATATGTTTTTAGACGGGGCAAACGTGGAGCGATTAGCTAAAATGATTAAACATCAGGCGCAGCAGGCTCAATTTATCGTTGTCAGTCTCCGCCGCCCGATGATCGAATCAGCAGAACGCACGATCGGCGTGACGCAAGCCCGTGGAGCCTATACACAAGTGCTTGGATTAAATCTCCAACCCCAAAGCGCTTCTTTATAGGATTATTTATATTTGTATCGATACGGGATTTATTTATTCATATCGGTAGGATTAGATCGCTTCGAGATAGGACTCGATAATGACCTCTGAACAATATCGCCAACGCTCAGACTTTTTAGGAACTCAAGTCATCACCCGTGACGATGGCAAACGCTTAGGCGTGGTCAGCCAGCTTTGGGTGGATGTCGATCGCCGCGAAGTCGTTGCCCTGGGTATTCGAGAAAATATTTTTTCTGGCGTCGTCTCTGGTGTGCAGCAGTCGATGCTGTTGAGCAACATTCGCCAGGTGGGGGACGTGGTGCTGGTAGACGACGACAGTGCTCTTGAAGACGACATTGCCACAGAAACCTACAGCAAACTGGTCAACAGTGAAGTGATCACGGAGACGGGTGAACTCCTGGGCAAGGTGCGGAGTTTCCGCTTCAACGTCAGAACAGGCAGGGTA
>JAAUSV010000254.1 GCA_012032525.1 Leptolyngbyaceae cyanobacterium SL_7_1 | reverse complement strand
GCATCGCCTTTGACAAGCAGGCGATCGATGCCCTGCACCGATCGCAGCAGGAGCGCCAAAGACTCCTGACACTCCACCACCACCTGTGCGCCCCGTTGCTTGAGCAGCGGCACATAGCGAATGAATTGAATCGTATCCCCCAACCCCTGCTCGGCGTAGACCAAAACCGTTTTGCCCGTCAGATCGCCGCCCTGCCAAGCGGGGGAGTCAAAGGTGCGGGGGGCGAGGTCGCGGCGTTGCCAGCGCCATTCATATTCCCTAAACCCCTGACGCAGATAGCCCAGTTGCAGCAGGAGCAGGCTGAAGTTGAAGTGGGCTTCGGGGTAGTCAGGACGGAGGTGGAGCGCCTGTTGGTAGCAATCGGCGGCGGCGCGAAATTGTCCCTGCTCATACCGCGCCAACCCCAAGTTGTTATAGGCTTCTGGGTAGTTTGGCTTGAGGGCGATCGCCGTTGAAAGTGGTTGACTGCCTCCTCCAGCTTGCCCAGGGTCTTGAGGGCAGATCCTAAACTATTACAGGCATCAGGATACTGGGGCTTGAGCAGCAAGGCTTGTCGATAGGCAACGATCGCTTGCCCTAGCTGTCCTTGCAATTGCAAGGTAAATCCCAAATTGATGGTGAGCCTCAGCGTAGTCAGGTTGGAGGGTCAGCGCCTGGTGATATGCCTCGATCGCGTCCTGCCAGTGGGACTGGGTGCGGTAGGCATTGCCCAGGTTGTAGTAGGTCTTGGCGGCGAGGGGAGTCCAGGCAGCGGCGTGGGTATGGGCAGCGTGGGTGGCGGGGTTGAGGGCGATCGCTTGCTGGTAGTGGGCGATCGCCTGCTCCAATTGCCCCAACTCCGCCCATGCCATTCCCAGGTTGTGGTGCACATTGGGCAGGTCGGGCTTGAGTGCCAGCAACTGCTGATAGGGGGCAATCACCTGTTCATAATCCCCCAGTTGACAATAGACTAACCCTAAAATTTCTAGTGCATCCAGGTTTTGGGGTTGTTGTCGCAGCACCCGTTGACAGAGTTGCAGGGATGCCTCATATTCCCCTGCTTGGAAGCGTTGCCGTGCTAGAGCCAATGCCTGATTGGCAGACAGGCTAGGGGCGGGAGCCGGGGGGACTGCGATCGCCCTCGGTTGCTCACCCAGATCCACCAATGCCTGCCGCACACACTCCACCACCCCTGCCCAATCCCCCACCCGCGTCTGACGAAACAATCGGGCAGTCGGATACCAGGGACTATCGGTGCGATCGAGCAACCAGCGCCAATCGGGGACAACGGGCAACAGCACCCACACGGGTTTCCCCAAACTGCCCGCAAGGTGGGCGATTGCCGTATCTACGTGATGATCAGATCAAGCGCCGCGATCGCCGCCGCCGTCTCTGCAAAATCCTGGAGAAAAGGACTCAAATCATAGACAGAGGCAGACAAAAACGGCACTAGATCGGCAGCCCGATCCCCCGTTTGCAGGCTGTAGAACCCCACCTCTGACAGGGACAAAAGCGGTTGTAGCTCGTTTAAGGGAATCGAGCGACGGGCATCGATCGGATTGATTGGATTACCCGCCCATGCCAGCCCCACCTTCAGCCGTGCCGCGATTCCTGGCAGCCCTGCCTTGAGGGGGGGTGGTGTCAGAGCGATCGGGGGGGGAATGGTGTCCAGGGTTGTTTCAAACTGGTGGGGCAAGCTCAGTAGCGACGTGTGGCAATCAAACAGGGGCAATGGCTCATGCTTGAGCACAAGTTGCTCAATCCCCTGCACCGGAGCCAACAAGCGTTGCATCCGCTGGTCACACTCCACTAGCACCCGTCCCCCCCGCTGCACCAACAACGGTACATACCGCAGAAATTGGATCGTGTCGCCAAATCCCTGCTCCGCGTGGATCAAGATTGCCTTGCCCTGCAACTCTGACCCATCCCAGCGGGGTTGGGCAAAGGTGTGGGGGGCAATATCTCGCCGTTGCCACCGCCACTCGTATTCGCGGAACCCCGTGGATAGGTCGCCCAGCAACAATTTCAGCAACCCCAAATTGACATGGGCATCGGGGTAGGTGGGGTTGAGGTGGAGGGCCTGCTGGTAGCAATCGATCGCCGCTTCAAACTCACCCTGCTCGTGCAGCACCACCCCCAAATTGTTGTGGGCATCGGGGAAGCTGGGTTGATGCTCGATCGCCGCTTGGTATTGCGCCACTGCCTCCTGCCACCGCCCTAGATGTTTCAGCACATTTCCCAAATTGTTGCGGGCTTCTGTGGCGGTGGCATCCGCTGCGATCGCCGCTTGGTAATGCCGAATTGCTTCTTCTAACCTGCCCTGCGATCGCAGCACGTTGGCGAGATTGCAGTGTGCCTCTGCAAATCCAGGCTGGAGGTGGATTGCCTGTTGGTAACAGGCGATCGCCCGATCAACCTGTTCCTGTTGTCGCCGAATTAGCCCCATCTGATTTAGCACTTCCGCATCCTTGCCTTTGCCCAAGTGTTGTTGCCACTGGGCGATCGCCTGTTCCAGTTCGGCGTATTGCGTTCTAATTTGACCCAACAATTCCAAGGCACCGGGCTGATCTGCTTGTTGCGCCAAAATCTGTTGACAGATTTCTACTGCCGCGTTCCATCGCCCCTGCTGATAGTGCCATTGGGCGATCGCTAGTGCTTCGGGTAAACTCGCCATTGCAGGAAAGAAGTAGGGTCAGTCGATCATAATCCAGCCAGTTGGGCATTTCTATTGGGTTGATTCAACCAGCGGGAATGGCATTCCACAATTTCTCGTATGCTAACCCAACCCTCCAGGCTCACCCTAGTAGAGCAACAAGCCTAATTTCGTAGGTTGGTGTTGAGCGTAGCGAAACCCAACAACCCTATCTAAGCGTTGGGTTTCACGCTGTTCAACCCAACCTACGTGACCCAAAATTTTAGACTGGACACGCTACTAGATTGCTTCTGGTTTTGTCTGTTTCTAGAGGTAGAGGATTTTTCTGAGATAAACCAGTTAATCTTCTGATCGTCGTAAATTTGCATACAAATAAAATTGCGACTTGACCAGGTCTGCTGTTTTAGTAATGCGAGGAAATTTCTATGGTATCCATCGTGCTTTCTTTTACAAAATCCCTTTGCCAGCGGGTGCTGATCCTATTAGCGTCCAGTGTCATCTGTTCGGGGCTAATGGGTCTATTCACTGCCCCTAGCTATGCCGCTTCTGCCGCCCAAATTACCCAAGCTCCAGCCTCGATCGAAGCGCGTGAGCGTGCCTACGAAGAAGCCAAAGAGATTGCCAATGATGTCAAAATGGGCGTAGAAAAAGCATATGAAGAGAATGCAGAAGAATTTTTTGAAGAGCATCCTGAAGCGCAACCTGGGCTAATCCAGGAGGCAAAAGAGCTAGTAGAGGAGCTGACGGAAGGCAAGTAAGGCAGCGGTTGCTTGCCTCCAGCCCACTGTTTCTCTAGCTCACTGTGTCCTTTAGCTCACTGTGGAGTAGGCGGTAGCTTTATCAAGAAAATCGTTATCAGGGGCATAGCAGTGCTACGCCCCTCCAACACCACCTAAATCGTACCCACCTTGGGTGCCTAGAGATTGTGGATTAAGGATCATGGATTAAATAAAACCGAATATTTTTGAGAGAAGCGCGGCGGAGCCGCGCTTCTCTCAAAAATATTCTAGATTAATTAATTTGCGATCCTAAATAAAATCGAGAATCAAGTTTAGGTTGGGGCGTACGTCCGTTCGCCCGTTCGCGGAATGTCGGCGTTATTTAATTCTCATTCCTATGCAGGGGTCTCCGTGGGTGCAGCTTCGTAGATCGTTTCGTAGTATTCCAAAATTTGTTGGGCTTCTGTCTCGGAGGCAAGTCGATAGCGTGCCATAAACAAAAATGGTCTTACCCGACTTTCGCTCAATGGGGCAGGCTCCCAGATGCAAAGCAAAACGCCTTCATCAATGGGAGTCATGCTGTACTTAATTAGCTGGGGAATTTCAACAGATTGCATGGGGGTAGAGCAAGAAAACAATGCCACTCCTACAATACGCTGAATTTGATCGCATTCAGTTTGTTGTAGGGGAGGATAAACAGTGCTAACGATCGCCCACTGGCAACTCGCCATGAGCCACATACAAAACCAATACCCTACGATAACCGACCACGGCTAAGCAGTTTAGTAGCCGCGATCGCATCCCAGTGAATTGACCACCCAGAATTGACCACCCAGAATTGGTCACCGAAAATTAACCCCCGGCAGCAAACACTGTCATCACCAAGATCGACAGCAGCAGCCCCGGCGTCAGCAGGAGGATCAGCGTCAACAGTTCTTGCATTTCCATCGGATTGAGCCCACGAAACAAATGATTAGGGGAATGTTCCCACCCTCCATCATCGCTAATTTTTGCGGTCAGTGGCGGGTGGGATGCTTAAGGAAACTGGAAAAATCAACGGATCGATTCACTCAGCGGCGCCGAACTGGGTGACTCTGGGGTGGGGGATGTCAGTTGGTCAAACAGGGCAAGCACCTCCCGCTCAAACAGAACTTGGGCACGATTGGTTTTACCGCCAATGTAGAGGCGATCGCCCGTTTGCAAGAGCCACAGTTGGGAGTGGGAAATGTAGCTCATCACTACCCCCACCATCAATAAGCCAAACCCAGTGTAGACCAGCGGAATTCCGGGGTCGGCTTTGATCTGAAGCCCAGTACTGCCCACCACTTCGGCGATCGTCAACGTTACCCCATTCACCTCAACGGGGATGCCCTGCCGAGTCGTGGTCAGGAGCTTGCCCGTATTGTCGTAGATCAGCACGGCACCTTGGAGATCCTTTGCCAGAATCGATACTCCCTGGCTCAGGTCGGGCTGGGTTGGTAGCCAGGTTCCCCAAATTCGCCCTTTGCCGCCCGTGTCGAGGGGTGCCATTGGCAGTTGTAGCACGGGGCTATTGTTGAACCGCACCCGGATGGCGGCGATCGCCCAGTCTGCCTGGTAGAACGTCACTCCCTTGTGGCGCAGGGGTTTGTTGACGTGGATGGTTTGGCGATCGACTTCCTGCTGGTTGGCATCTAGCACCGACAGATCGGAATAGAACTGGTCGATCGTGCCGTTGGGGGTGTAGTCGATCCAAAACCGGTTTACTCGCACCGACCAATCTTTGGGGATCTGCCGCTCCGACCACTGCCCCGCCTCAAAAATATTTTGCACTTGAAAGGTTGCCCCACTGGGCACCATTTCCTGGGCAATGAACCCGGTCATAGAACCGACGATCGCCCCCAGCAAAATCAGTAACAGGCTGGCATGGACGACGACGGGACCAATGCGACCGATGAGTCCCTTGTGGGCATATACCGCCGAGTCACGCCGAAACACTTGATAGCGCCGCTGTTCTAGTAATGGGATTGCCTGCTCGATCGTCACCTGCTCAAACTCTGCTCCCAGCGCAAATTTTTGGAACTGGCGGGGTTGGGTGTAGAAGTTCCAGGTGCGCGAAAACCAGCGCAGAGCTGGAAGCTGGCGTTTGAACGTGCAGGCGGTGAGGCTGGCTCCAAACAGAATCAGCAATGCCAAAAACCACCAGGTGCGGTAAACCTGATTTAGCCCCAGCGTCAACAGCACCTTCCACGTGAGGAAGCCAAACAGGGCAGGGGTTTCGGGATAATTTCCTGGTAGAAAGCGCGAGACTGCCCCTGCTCAATCACCGTGCCGAAAACACTAAGGACGGCAATCACCAGCAGGAGGGCGATCGCCAGCCGCAAATCTGCCAGCAGGGGAATCAGTTCTCGCTGGAGGTAATACTTGGGAGCTGTCCACAAGCGGGACAGGGAGAAAGATGGGGAGCTAGAAGGATCTGAAGTCATGATCTGATTCTAAAGGCTTGCCGTGGGTAGCAGGCGCAACAGCAGCGAAACCACACCAAACCCCACTAACAAAACCCCACTTGCCGGAGTAATCCACCCCGACCAGCGGCGCAATTCCAGTAATTTCTTAATCGAGGCAGTGAAGGTTCCCGCCAAAATTAACGGAGCCACATAGCCAGCCGTGTAGCACAACAGCAACCCACCCCCCAGTAGGGGGTCTTGGGTGGTGGAGACCCACGCCAGCAACGTCGCCAACACCGGAGTGCTACAGGGCGACGCCACCAATCCAAAGGTCAAACCCAGTAGGTAGGATCGCACGCCTTCCGGCAACCCCTGGGTCCATGCCATATCTCCTGTAAAAGATGGCAGTTGCAGCGGCAATGCCTCCAGCAAATTTAAGCCCATGAGAATGGCGATCGCACTGACCACAATCGGCAAGCCAATCCCCACCTGCCCGTAGATCCGTCCTGCCGCCGTAGCCGCTAGCCCCAGCGCCGCCAGCGTCGTTGCCAACCCCAGGGCAAACCAGGTGGATTGGACAGCGGCTTGCCAGCGGGTTTTTGCCTCATAGCCGCCGATGTAGCCAATGGTGATCGGTAGCATCGACAGCATGCAGGGGGTGAGACTGGTTAGTAATCCCGCCAAAAAAATGATCCCCCCACTCAGGAGTGTGAGGTGGGTCAATTGAGTTGCCACCAGCCCATCAGCAAAGTGGGTCACTTGGTAAAGCCAGAGTTGCCAGCGTTCCATCATCGTCCCGGGCGATCGCCCCGTTGATTCTTTTTTTATTCTACAGTCGCCCCTAATCTGACAGGCTCATCACCGTGCGGTATCGAGCTTCAACTTGTTGCATACCGGGCGATCGGCGATTGGGATGCCACTGGCTGCGATCGAACAGTTCTTGCCGCAACCCTGCCACGTTGGTGGTGGTGACATTGCCCTGGGTCACGATCGGTTTGCCACCGATCCAGACGCTATGGACGACGTTTGCAGGGCGACCCAGCACCAGTAAGCCGATCGGGTCAGTCCGGGGTAGAAGGGATAAATCGGTGAGGTCATAGAGCACCAGATCCGCCTGCTTGCCCACGGCGATCGTCCCTAGATCCGCTGCCATGCCGATCCCCGTGACTCCGCCCAGCGATGCCATCTCGATCGCTTGTCGGGGAGTGATCCAATGGCGATAGTCAAAATCGGTGACATTGTGCAAGATCGATCCCATTTTGATGGCTTCTAGCAGATCTTGAGAATCATTACTCGCCGCTCCATCACAGCCAAAGGCAACATTCACCCCCGCTTGGCGATATTTGAGAATCGGGGCAATGCCGCTGCCTAGGCGCAGGTTGCTGAGGGGGTTGTGCACCACGGTCGATCGGGTTTCTGCCAGGAGATGAATATCGGCATCCTCCAACCAAACGCAGTGTGCCAGCGAGGTGCGAGAACCAAGAAAACCCAATCGTTTCAAATGTTCCACGGCGCTATAGCCATACTTCTCGATCGCCAGCATTTGTTGGGCTTTACTCTCCAACAGATGGGCATGCAGGCAGAGCTGATGGCGATCGCTCAATTCCACGCAACCCTCAAACAAGGCATCCGAGCAAAGCTGCATCCCCGTGGGTGCAGCGGCAATGCT
>JAAUSV010000253.1 GCA_012032525.1 Leptolyngbyaceae cyanobacterium SL_7_1 | reverse complement strand
CCAGTCCGTCCCACTTGGCGGGCAACCAATTGGGCGAGATCACCACTCCCACAACACAGATCAAGCCCGATCGCCCCAGCAAATGGCTTACTCCACTTCACCGCCATCTGTTTCCACACGCGGTGTTGCCCCAAACTTAGCCAATCATTCAATTGGTCATAGACCGGAGCAATGCGATTAAAGAGGGCTTGAACAGTTGCCGGCGTAGAATCTGCGGCAGTAGAATCTGCGGGAGTAAAAATTGAGGTCACAACGCTCATAGGAGAAAGGGCATTAGCTTTATCCTACAGGGTGCCGATCGGGGATGGGGTGCAGTTCTAGACGGGAACGCGATCTTGACACGCACATGCCAAGCTCAGGGCAACCTGTGGAATCGCTACCCGCAGCAGCGCTACCTCCTCTTCCTGGACAAGTCGGGGACACATCCATTGCAGAGAGAGCAGGGCAAGCACTTGAGCACGGAAACAAACAGGCACAAGTACATGGGTTGGCGTGGATTCGTTGAGGGTGACTTGTAGAGTTTGGCTGGCGATCGCCGTTTCTACCCATTCCTCCGCTCCCAACTCAGGGTCATAGCCTTCATGGGAACAGTAAATGCCCTGCCCCACAGCCAGGGATGTGCCATTCACCAACCGGAGAATGCAACCGTCTCGACCCAAAGTTTGCCCAAAAGCGGTCGCGATCGCCGTTAACAGGGTGTCTTCGGTCAGGTATTCTTTGGCAGCTTGAGCGATCGCGCTCAATAGTGCCGTTTGTGCCTGTGCCCGTTTCAACTCCTCTGCCCGCTGTTTCACCAACTCGTACGCCTCCACTGCTCGGTGCACCACCACCTTCAGCTCAGATGGATCCCACGGTTTGGTGATGTACTTGTAGACCTGCCCAGAATTGATCGCCTCCACCAGATCCTCCACATCGGTAAACCCGGTGAGGATTATCCGAACCGTGTTGGGAAACTGGGGAACCGTTTTGCTAAGAAACTCAGTGCCCTTCATCTCCGGCATGCGTTGGTCGGAAATGATTACGGCAACTTCGCCCTCCGCCGCTAAAATTTCCAGCGCCAATATGCCGCTTTCGGCACGTAATACTTCAAAATCCCGCCGAAACGTTCGGTAAAGCAGATCCAGATTATCTGGTTCATCGTCTACCACTAGCATTTTGGGCTTTTGAAATGGCTTTGTTGTCGGCAGCGACGAAGTAGTGCTGCTAGATAGTGGGACAGTCATACCGATAAACCCTGCCTCCTACAAACGTTTGGGCTGGTTGAAACAAACTGCACCCGAACGTTTCAAACCTGAATTGAAATTGCCACCCCTTTACTAAACAAGCAAAAGGGAAATTCCATGGCTCTAGTCTTGACACTTCCGCCACTGTTCTAACTCAAAATTTTAAAAATCTCTATTCTGGTAAGTCTGAGCTATCTCCCCTATAGATGCTTCTCAGCCAGGGTGTTGGTTAAATCAATCCACTCGGAGTATTCAGGCTGGGTGTAAGAACTGAGATGTTCTGCCATTTCGCTCATGTAGAGGACGTAGTGACTCATGAGAAAATAGACCGACATCATAGCGGCAGCAGCAGCCGAGACCAAGAACCCAGCTAACATGAGAGAGAACTCGCGACGCTGCACGGCTTCCTGCATGAGGTGCAACGCCCATGCGACCAAACCAATAACAACGAAGAGAATAAATAGCATTCTTAGAGAAATGTTAACGGAATGTAATATTTCTGATTGTAACAGCTCCTCAGAGTAATGTCCTCCGTGTCTTAGGAGCCGAGCGGTTCTTTTTGTCCGATCGTCCCCTAACCTCCTCGATTTATTCCTCTAACTCACAGTCTTACAGGGACGTGGCGATCCTTAAGATAGTGTTTAATTTCCGCAACAGTTAGTTCACCATAGTGCAATAAGGAAGCAAGCAAGGCAGCCTCAGCCCCGCCCACCGTTAACGCTTCATAAATATGGGCACAATTACCTGCTCCTCCCGACGCCACCACCGGGATGCTCACTTGGCTGGTAATGGTCTGGGTCAGCGCTAGATCGTATCCTGCCTTCGTGCCATCAGCGTCCATACTTGTGACCAATAGCTCTCCTGCTCCCCGGTGTTCCATTGTCTGTGCCCAGGCGATCGCATCCAACCCCGTATTTTCCCGTCCTCCCCGAACATACACATCCCACCCCGGATTGGTCGGATCGGGGCGACGACGAGCGTCGATCGCCACAACAATGCATTGGACACCAAAGCGATCGCTTGCACGGTTTACCAAGTCTGGGTCGCGCACTGCTGCCGAGTTGATACTGACCTTATCCGCCCCGGCTCGTAATAATTTTTTAATTGTTTCTAAGGATTGCACTCCTCCTCCCACAGTTAGAGGAATAAACACCTGTTCCGCCGTACGATGAACCACATCAAAAATAATTCCCCGGTCTTCGTGGGTGGCGGTGATGTCTAAAAACACCAATTCATCGGCTCCAGCTTGGTTATAAACCTGTGCCAACTCCACCGGGTCGCCCGCATCCCGTAGATCTACAAAATTCACCCCCTTGACCACCCGCCCGGCGCGGACATCTAAACAAGGCAAGATACGTTTGGCTAGCATGGACTCCCCTGAGCCATTGGCTCAACTAATGCTTGAAATAAATACGTTCTCAGAGTCACCGCAATCGCGTCAAGACACTGGTACACTGAGCATTGTTTGTCTGATCGGTGGAGTGGAGATGGAAATTGGTCAACAGGTACGGGTGAGACGGCTGCGACCAGGCGGTTCGTCTCAAGAGGTGGTGAAAAAGCTAGGTCAGACAGGAACCGTTCAAGGGTTCAAAATGGTAGACGGGAGCGGGGTGGGGTTTGTCGTGCAATTTGAGGACAAATTTTCCTCCTGGTTTTTTGAGGACGAGTTAGAAATTGTGCAGTAAATCAGCATGAGTTTAATCCTGACATTTTTAGGCAAGGGTGGAACCGGGCGATCGACCATGGCGATCGCCATGGCAAAGCGCTTGGCGACTGAAGGGAAGCGGGTGTTGTTACTCGGACAAGACCCCGGTCCCGATTTGGGTTTATTGCTTAATACATCCCTGGGGGCTGAGCCACAGGCGATCGCCCCTAATCTCCAGGCAGTACAAATCCAAAGCACTGTACTTTTAGAGCGCAATTGGGAAGAGTTAAAGCAACAAGAAGCCAAGTATCTGCGAACTCCGCTGTTGCAAGCGATCTATGGGCAAGAGCTGGGAATTTTGCCAGGCATGGACAGTGCCCTCGCACTCAACGCCTTGCGGGAATACGATGCCAGTGGCAATTACGATGTAATTGTTTACGATGGCAACGGCGATCAAACCACGCTGAGAATGTTGGGCATGCCAGAAATTGCCAGTTGGTATTTTCGCCGCTTTCGCCAGGTGTTTACGGAGTCTGATTTGTATAAGGCGGTTTCTCCGTTTATCCAACCCGTCGCAGGAGCAGTCCTCAATGTCAACTGGTCGGGCGATCCTTTTTCCCAACCTGCGGCAAACCAAATGAACAATATTCTGGAGCAGGGGAGGACAGCGCTGGCAGACCCCAATCGAGTGGCAGCTTATTTAGTGACTACTGCTGATGCGGGGTCGATCGCCACGGCAAAGTATCTCTGGGGGAGTGCTCAGCAGGTCGGCTTGACCGTAGCAGGGGTGTTGCTCAATCAATCCCACGACGCGGAACTGTTGATGGAGTTTGCTCCATTGCCAATCCATCCCATCCCGATCGCCCCACGCGATGACTGGCAATCCCTCCTCCAAGCGGTGCCCGATCTCAATCAGATCGCCCAAGCCCCTCGCCCGGTTACAGTCAACTTGGCAGAGCGCAAGGTGGCATTGTTTTTACCAGGATTTGATAAGAAACAGGTTAAATTAACCCAGTACGGTCCAGAGGTGACGATCGAGGCAGGCGACCAACGTCGCAACCTTGCCTTACCACCAGAATTACGAGGCAAACCAGTCACTGGAGCAAAATTCCAGGATGGTTATCTAATTATTTCATTTTGATAGGCTGAGGAAATTTTAGGTTGACTCTTGCACTCTGCTTTTACACCAACCCATGACTGAACCGACTAGTTCTTCTGCTCCAACTCCCCCTGAGCCTACTCCATCAACCCCTTCCACCCCGCTCGCGGCAGAGGCAACGGTGACAGCGGGCGATCGCGCCGCCAAAACTCGTCAACTGCTAGGCATGAAGGGGGCGCAGTCTGGCGAAACCAATCTTTGGAAGATCCGGTTGCAGCTAATGAAGCCAATTACCTGGATTCCACTGATTTGGGGAGTGGTGTGCGGTGCTGCTTCATCGGGGCGCTACGTTTGGAGCTTAGAGAGCGTACTGATTGCGGCGGCTTGCATGTTGCTATCAGGACCCCTCCTAGCCGGGTATACCCAAACCCTCAATGATTTCTACGATCGAGACATCGACGCCATCAATGAACCCTATCGTCCGATTCCCTCCGGGGTAATTTCGGTGCCCCAAGTCGTCAGCCAAATTTTGATTTTGCTAGGAGCAGGAATTGCGGTGGCATACGCCCTCGATCGCTGGGCAGGGCACTCGTTCCCCACTGTCACTGCGTTGGCGATCGGCGGGTCGTTCCTCTCCTACATCTATTCAGCACCACCATTAAAACTCAAGAAAAACGGGTGGTTGGGAAATTATGCCCTGGGCGCTAGCTACATTGCCCTGCCGTGGTGGGCAGGACATGCGTTGTTTGGCAACTTAAATTGGACGATCGTAGTCCTTACCTTGTTTTACAGCCTGGCAGGGCTGGGAATTGCGGTGGTTAATGACTTTAAGAGTGTGGAGGGCGATCGCCAACTGGGATTGCAATCACTACCAGTCATGTTTGGCATCACCACCGCTGCTTGGATTTGTGTACTGATGATTGATATTTTTCAAGGTGGAGTGGCTGCCTATTTAATCGGCATTCAACAAAACCTCTATGCCACCCTCTTGATCCTGCTGATCATTCCACAAATCACCTTTCAAGATATGTATTTTCTGCGTTCCCCCCTAGAAAATGATGTCAAATATCAAGCCAGTGCCCAACCTTTTTTGGTATTGGGAATGCTGGTGACGGCGCTGGCACTGGGGCATGCCGGGGTCTAGAATCTACCCCAATACCAGCAGGGTAGGGTATCTGTTTTTTTGGGACGAAAAAAAGATTGACGAAATTGTGTACTAGACTTTACTGTTAGCTAAGTTATTTGACAAAGTTGAGCGGACAGGGGTTGACAGTGGAGCGATCGTCGTGTCTTCAATTTAAAAATGGCTTTGTGTGGCATGTGAGGGACTAAAGTGACAGACTTTTTCTCCAAAATTCGAGCGTTATCCCAGGGAGCTTATCCACCAAGCCGGATGCGGTCTGACGCAAACAGAGCGAAAGCGACCAGCTCAACAAACAGTCCAACATCTAATGGCTTTACCCAACCGTCTGCCATTACTGGAGAAACTGATTCTGCTGCCTCCTCGCGATCGAGCAACGGCAAGCTGAGCGAACCCACCCATGGCTCTCCCGGACAGCCACCCTCCCCTCCTCCTTCCCAGCCTTCCTTGCGTCAATGGAAACCGCTATATCGCCAACGATGCGCATGGGCGATTGTGGGGGCAGTAGCGGCGATCGGCGGTACGGTCACTGCTACCTATGGGTTGCTACAAGAAGTTGAGGGTGAGTTGCCCGACACGGCAGAGGTGCTGACCTATGCTCGAGACGGTACGCTGACGATTCGAGCTGCTGACGGTACGATTTTGCAACAAATTGGACCAGAAACCCGCCAGAAGCTATCCATCGACCAGGTTCCAGATCAACTGGTGCAAGCCTTTGTCGCCTCAGAGGATAAAAACTTCTACAAACACACTGGGGTAGATCATTTGGCGATCGTCCGGGCGCTTCGCTCCAACCTGTTGGCAGGCGAGGTGGTGGAGGGTGCCAGTACGATCACCCAGCAGGTTGCCCGGATTGTTTTTCTAGATCAAGATCGCAGCCTGGAGCGCAAGCTACGAGAAGCGTTGTTGGCAAACAAAATTGAGCGCAATCTCGAAAAGCCGCAGATTTTGGAGCGCTACCTTAATCTGGTCTAGCCTGGGTCGGGGGCGTATGGGGTGGCAGATGCCGCTTGGATCTATTTTAGTAAATCGGTTGACAAGCTTACCTTGTCAGAGATGGCGATGATTGCTGGGTTACCCCCCGCGCCCACGGTCTATTCTCCCCTGGTCGATTTGGAAGCCGCCCAAGCACGGCGAGAAGTGGTGTTGCGACGCATGATGGAGGCAGAATACATCACCCCTACCGAGATGGCAAATGCGCTGGCGGAGCCATTGACCCTAAAGCCCAGCCAGCCGCACAACCTTTTTAGCCCGGTTCCCTATTTCACCTCCCACGTTCAACAGCAGTTGACCACACTGGTCTCCCCTGAGGTGTTGGAAGCAGGTGGGCTGACGATCGAAACCACCGTCAACCTGCAATGGCAAAAGCTGGCTGAGGAAACGGTGCGTAATGCCATCAGTAACTATGGACCTGGACAAAATTTTTCCCAGGCAGCCCTAGTCGCCATCAACCCCCGCAATGGAGAGATCCGGGCAATGGCGGGTGGAGATGATTTTACCAAGAGCCAGTTCAACCGAGTCACCCAGGCTCAGCGCCAACCTGGCTCTACCTTCAAGGCATTTGTCTACACGGCTGCCATTGCCGCTGGCTTTTCGCCCTACAAGTCCTACAACGATGTCAAGTTTCATGTAGACGGCTATGAACCCCAAAACGTGACGGACAACTATCGCGGCATGGTGTCAATTCGCGATGCCTTAATTTCGTCGATCAATACGGTGGCGGTGAAAGCGCTAATCGAGGTGGGCTTCAAGCCTACGATCGACATGGCTCAGCGCATGGGAATCAAATCCGAATTGATTCCCGCCTATTCTCTGGCTTTAGGCACCTCTGAAGTCAATTTGTTGGAATTGACCAGCGCCTATGGCACCTTGGCTAACCAGGGCAACCATGTGGAAGTCCATGCCATTCGCCGCATCACCAACCGCTACGGCGAAGTGGTCTACGAAGTTAAACCCGTCGCCAAGCGGGTAGTAGACGAAACCACTACAGCCATCATGACTTGGATGCTACGCGGGGCGGTGGAGGAAGGCACTGGGGGAAATGCCCGTCTGCGCGATCGCCCAGTCGCTGGCAAAACCGGCACCTCTGAAGAAAAACGCGACCTCTGGTTTGTGGGCTATATCCCCCAACTGGTGGTGGGGGTCTGGTTGGGTAATGATGACAACAAACCCACTTGGGGCGCGAGCAGCACCGCCGCACGGGTTTGGCGCAACTTTAGCCAAGAGCTGACCGATGAAATCCCCGTTGAGCAGTTCCCTGAGTTGCCACGTTTGCAGGGGCGCAAAGGCAGTATTCAGGCACAGCCAGTCAAGCCCAAACGCATGCGCGACATTGGCAAACCTGGCGCCAACCAAGGCGAGGAAAGCCCTTCCCAACGACGG
>JAAUSV010000252.1 GCA_012032525.1 Leptolyngbyaceae cyanobacterium SL_7_1 | reverse complement strand
CAGCCCCTTTATCGAGATCGCCCCACCCCCGAACCCCAAAGCTGGGGACCACCCCTGCCGATCGTCGCGGTTCCCGTCTCCACAACAGCTCCACCCAAGGACGCAATATCGCAGGTGAAACCGCTGGTGGAAACTGCTCTGACAACCGGAAAATTTGCCCAAGCCCTAGGGCACCTGCAAACGATTCCACCCACTGGGCACGGCGATCGCTACCAAAATTGGTTACAGCAGGCTACCCAAGGGGTGCTGCGGGAAGCCAAAGCCACCCTGGGCAGCGACCTCACCCAGGCACAGCCCGCCGAGTTGACCCTGGCGATCCAAACAGTGCGCCAGATTCAACCGGGGCAACCCTACTATGGCGAAGCCCAACGCCAGATTCACCAATGGAGCGAAGCCATACTGGCGGTGGCAAAGCAACGAGCTGTGCAACCCAACCAAGGCTCCAGCACTCTCGCTGCCCACCAGTACCACGCCGCCATCTTGGCAGCCAAATTGGTGCCGATCGACCAAACCACACTTTACACCGACGCGCAGCGATCGATCCGTCAATGGAGTGAAACCCTGCTAGCGATTGCCCATGCCCACGCCCGTGTGGGCAATTGGACGATCGCCATGCAGACAGCTCAATTAATTCCGCTTGACACCCCTCTGTTTTTCAGTGGGCAGGAGGCGATCGCCCAATGGAGCCAGCACCTGATCACCCAAGCCCAGACCCAATCGGAGACGGGTCAACTCCAATCCGCCATCCACATCCTCCAACAGATTCCCCCAGACACTCCTGACCATGAGGCAGCTCAACGGGCGATCGGGCAATGGCGATCGCAATTAAAACCTGCCAAGCCGCGTCGATAAACCGCCTACCCAGTCAGAACCAATCGTCTATTGCCTGCCAACACCCTATTCCAGATTGAAACAACAATACCGATCGCGTCCCTGACGCTTTGCCCGATACAGGGCGTGGTCGGCGGCTTCAATCAGGGTTTTGGGGATGCCTCGTGGTGGGGAATGGTGGTGGCAAGTCCCAAGCTGACCGTGACCCACTGCCCCGTGGGGGAGTCAGAGTGGGGAATGCGTAACTCTCTGATGTAGGTTTGGACTGCACTTGCCACGCTGATGGCTCCCGATTGAAGCGTGTTGGGTAGGACAATGGCAAACTCCTCACCGCCATAGCGGGCAACCAGATCGGCTGGGCGGCGCGACGTGCGAAGTAGGGATTGGGCAATCTGCACTAGGCATTGATCCCCAGCTAGGTGTCCATACAAATCATTAAACCGTTTAAACCCGTCCACATCACAGAGAATCAGAGAGAGGGGCAGGCGATCGCGGGCGAGTCGGTTCCACTCCTGCTGCAAATGGTCATCAAAACAGCGGCGATTGCCGACGTGGGTTAAGCCATCTAACAACGCCAACCGCTGCAACTCCTGGTTAGCAGCCTGTAATTGTTCGTAGAGCTGGGCTTGTTGGATGGCGATCGCCAATTGGTTTGTCAATTGCTTCAACAGATCCACCTCCCATTGCTGCCAGAGATGGGGAGCGGAACAGTGATGCACCATCAGCAACCCCCACAAGCTCTCACCCTGGAGGATCGGAACCATTAAACTGGCTCGGATTTGCCATTCCGCCAATAGCTCAATCTGGGCAGGCAGCACAGCGCTGCTATGTAAATCGTTGACCATGGCGTAGTCGGCAAGTTCGGTCATGGGCCATAGCCCCCTCTGCTTAAGCTGGGCGGAGAGGTTGGCACTGGAATACTGGGACATACTCACGGATTCTGCGATGATTTCCCCCTGGGGAGGGGTGGTGAAGCGAAAAATCAACACCCGATCGCAGGTCAATAGCTGCTGTAGCTCGGTGACGGTCGTATCAAGAATATCTTCGAGGGCAAGGGATTGCACCATATGACGGGTAATGGCAGCGATCACCGCTCGCGGGTTGCTTGCTGTCGCAACCGCTCTTCAGAATTTTTGTGCTGGGTGACATCGCGGGCAACTACCAAAATCGACTCGACGGAGCCATCCTCTGCCAGCTCAGGCACAATTCGAGAGGCGTAGTACTTCACTCCCCCCTCTACCCCAACTTCATAGTCGATCGCGCGTTCTTTTTTCCAACGAAACACCGCCTGTAGGATGGTGTGCCAACGAGGAGCCAGGGTGTCTGACAAACTAAACTCGTGGCAGGTCTTGCCCAAAATTTCCCCGGCTGGCTGCCCCGTCTCCCGTTCCACCGCCGGGTTGACGTAGACATAGCGATAGGTGCGATCGATGCGAATGATGATATCAGGGGAGTTTTCGGCGAGCGCCCGAAACTCTTGCTCTCGTTGCCGTAGCGTTTCTTCAATGCGTTTGCGATCGCTAATATCTCGCACCACCGCAATCACCTGTTCGGCTTGCAATCGCACCATGCGAGCTTCGTAGTGGTGATCGCCATCCAGCAGGGGCAGGGAGTATTCATAACTGACCACTGAGTTTGTCTCGATCGCCTGCCGCACCGCTTCATAGGAGCACTCCCCGGCAGGATGGGGGAGGATGTCTTGCACTTTGAGATTCAGGAATGTTTCTGGATGGGCATAGAGTTCAATGAGGTTGCGAGTTTCGTATCCCAAAATGGTGCCATCACCTTGGAGCCGAAAAAACAGATCTGGAAATGCCTTGAAAATCGCTTGAAACTCTTGATTTTTTTGTTGGAGTGCCTGTTCAGCCTGGCGTCTTTCAAATTCAATCTGCTTGCGCTTGGTAATATCGGCAATAAATCCAACTTCTCGCACTGCTTCCCCTTGGACAAAAATCTGAAACTTGTCTTCTACCCACAAATACTCCCCATTCTTGCGGCGCAACCGATATTCCATGGCAAACGGTGTGCGGTCTCGCAAGTTTCTCTCCAATCCATCTTTGAAAGCCTCCCGTTCATCGGGATGAATCAGGGCTATCCAACTGTCCAACTCGATCGGCATTTCAGCTAATGAATAGCCCAGTACGGCGGTGCTGCCTCCCCAAAGAATTTGATTGGCTTGAGAGTCCCATTCGTATAGCACTTGCTCCCCCACCATTCCCATCATTTCGTAGCGATTTTGCACCTCTAACAGGCTTTGGATTTGGTTTTGCAGATGGTTTTGAATCGACTGGTGATTCGTTTCCAAGGCGATCGAGAGACTGGTTAGGGTAATCACACCCAACAGCGTTCCATCAACGGCTACCACGGGCAGACGGTGGATTTGGTGACGCTGCAACCAGTGCAACCCAGTAAATAGGCTATCAAGTTGGTCTAGACACGCGACATGGACGGGTTGGGTCATCACGTCTGCCACTGTCATAGCTGCGATCGACCCGGCGCGATCGCCCCGACAATATCGGCTTTGGTGACAATGCCGACAATCTGTTGTTGTTCCATCACCAGGGTGCAGCCAACCGGATGGCAAACCAGAGGAAGAATTGCTTCGCTGAGTAAGGTGGTGGGGGCAACCACAGGTGGCTTAGTAATGATTGCTTCCCCGATGGGAACGGGCGCAAAACTGCCAAAATGGCTCATGGTCTACAGAGGGGGGTCTTAGAACAAAGGAAATAACCAAGGATGGCAGGTAGAGTCCCTACAGGAAGGGTGACCAGAGCCAGCATCAAATAGACGGTTCCAAGATGACGATTCTTACTTAAATACCATTACTTGAGAATTAATATAACGGTAGCAAGAGTCGTCCGACGGGTACGGTTGGCATCGTGGCAACCCAGTGCCCGTTGAATCAAGCGGGTTGGTAGAGGTGTAGGACGGTTTCAAGGGGCAGGCGCGACTGGGCTCCCAGGGTCAGCGGGGACGTATGCCCATGCTTGAGGTGGTCTGCTGCGGCACAGGCAATCATAGCGGCATTGTCAGTGCACAATGACAGCGGGGGAAACAAAACCCGGAGATTGTGGGGGGCGGCGGCGGTTTGGAGATGGGCGCGGAGGCTGCTATTGGCGGCTACTCCACCGCCGATGGTAATCGTGTCGATGCCATAGTTGAGGGCACAGGCGATCGCCCGTTTGGTCAGGGTGCGTGCCACAGTGGTTTGAAAACTCGCGGCTAGGTCGGCTACTGGCAACGGTGTAGGTTGCTGCTGAAGCTTCTGGGTCAACCGCAGCACCGCTGTTTTTAAGCCACTAAAGCTGGAATCGTAGGGATGATACCCTCCTTCTGGCAAGGAGATTTGTCCTTCTGGCAGGGAGAAGGCTTGGGGGTTGCCTGTCTGTGCCAGCCGATCGATCGCCGGACCACCAGGATAGCCCAATCCTAGCAACCGTGCCACTTTGTCAAAGGCTTCCCCGGCAGCATCATCGCGGGTCTGCCCCAAGGTGGTGTAATGTCCGCAGTCTTTGACATAGATCAGACTGGTGTCGTCCACCCGACACCAACAAACAGAGGAAGGGAGGCTGCAAACTTGGCTCACTCAGGTAGGATGCATAGAGATGTCCCTCCAGATGGTGAACCCCCAGAAAAGGTTTTTGGTGGACGATCGCCAGGGTTTTGGCAGCCGTCAACCCCACCAACAAGGCTCCCACCAAACCAGGCGCACAGGTTGCCGCAATCCCATCGATCGCCGACCAGCTTAACGCGGCTTGCTCCAACGCTTGGGCGATCGCCGGATTGATTGCTTCTACGTGCTGGCGTGAAGCCACCTCTGGCACAACGCCGCCATAGCGCTGATGGGTGGCAATCTGGGAGGCAACCACCGTGCTGAGGATTTGGCGATCGCGCACGATCGCCACAGCGGTTTCATCACAACTGGTTTCGAGGGCTAGGACGGTTGCCATTGTTAAATTTATTAGTAGTTAGCAGTTAGCAGTTAGCAATTGGCTGTTAGCTAATCGCCGATCGCTGATCGCTAACTTTTGAAATCTTAACTTTGTTGGATCATCCTCAGAGTTATGATTGCTCTGAAGTTCAACTTTTTTGGTACAAACTGCCCAGTTTTTTGGGAACCAAACTTAGTTTTTTGTAATAAAGGGAAACAATTCCATGCGCCGATTGTTTGCTCTAATTTTAGTTTTCTTTCTGTGGGTTGGGTTCGCTCCGTCTGCTTCGGCTGACTATTGACCCCCTGTAAAGATACTCCCGCCTTCCAACAACGGGCGGCTAAAGCGGAGACTGCTCAAGCAAAAGCTCGATTTGAGCGATATTCCCAAGTGATGTGTGGACCTGAAGGGTTGCCCCATTTGATTACCGATGGCAGCCTCAACCATTCGGGTGAATTCATCATTCCTAGTATTCTCTTCCTTTACATTGCGGGTTGGATTGGTTGGGTTGGTCGAGCATATTTGATCCAAGCTCGCAAAACCAGCCAGCCGGAGATGAATGAAATCATCATTGATGTCCCCGTTGCCCTGCGGATTATGTCAACTGGGTTCCTGTGGCCCCTTGCGGCTCTCAAGGAACTGACCACTGGAGAACTGACCGCAAAAGATACCGAAATCCCCATTTCCCCTCGCTAGTTATTGGAGTATCACCGATGCAATATTTTTTGAAATATCTCTCTACGGCTCCTGTGTTAGCTACGGCGTGGATGATCATCACGGCTGGAATTTTGATTGAATTCAATCGTTTCTTTCCAGATTTGCTGTTTCATCCCCTGCCCTAATCGGGCGATCGCTCGATTTGGTTAACGGATCAATTTAGCCATTGAGGCGTTTATTAGATGGGATGGCTGCCATTACGGGTAGTATTCCGTTTAATAAGCGCCTCAATTTTGTTTTGTTCAATCATTTAGTCATTGCTCAGTTAGCGCTCAATGGGTTGGGGTATGCATCGAATTCGAGGTCAACGCGACAATCAACGACTCTCTCCTGGGATTGGGTTTGCGATCGCCGCTCCCCTGCTCTACAGCATCAGTATTCCGTTATCTAAGTTGTTTCTCCAGCGAGTCGATCCCTGGTTGCTCGCAGGGTTGATGGATTTGGCAACAGGGGTTGGCATGGCAGCCGTGTATGCAGGGCGGGCGCTGCTTTGGCATACCCCTGTGAAGAACCCACTGCGGGGACGAGACTGGATGTGGATGGGGGGTCGATCGGGGCGGGGGGTGTGGTAGCTCCGGTGCTACAGACCTTTGGCATTGCCTACAGCACCGCTGCAACCGCCTCGCTGTTGTTGAACCTGGAAGGGGTGTTTACCTCCCTGATTGCCTGGGTGGTGTTCCGGGAGGTATTTAACCGATCGATCGCCTACGGACTCAGCTTTATCACCGCAGGTAGCATGCTGCTGATTGGCACAACCCACTCCTCGGTCACCTTTTCCCTAGGATCACTGGCGGTGGTGGGGGCGTCGTTGGCATGGGCAACCACCAGCAACTTTACCAACAAGATTGCCCACTGCGATCCAGTGCAGGTGGTGATGATCAAAACCCTGGTCAGTGGTGGTGTGAATGGGACGATCGCCCTTGCCCTGGGCAGTTCCCTTCCTCCCCTGCCCTGGCTAGCAGCGATTAGCTTCGCCAGTTTTCTCTGTATCGGCTCCACCTTTGTCTGCTTTGTTTTGGCGCTGCGTCACCTGGGTACTTCCACGGCGGGAACCTTTTTTGCCCTATTTCCCTTCACAGGAGCCATCTTCTCGATTGTGCTGCTCAAGGAACCCCTCACCTTAAATTTGTTGGCAGCGGCGCTGCTGATGGCGATCGGGCTAGGATTTTGCTTTCAAAAAACCAAGCCGATCGCCCCCACCCCTTCGTAATTAAACCGCCAATTCTACGGGGGAGAAAATTGCCAGTTCAATTTTCTCCAAGGCATCCTGCAAGTTATCATTCATCACTTGCACATCAAACTCCGATGCTGCTTCGATCTCGGCTTGGGCACGTTTGAGCCGACGGGCAATCGCCTCCTCTGGGTCTTGTCCACGTCGGCGCAGGCGATGTTCTAACTCTTCCAAGGAGGGCGGCAGGATAAAAATTTGCAGGGCTTGGGGAAACGATCGTCGAATTTGGCGAGCGCCTTGCAGCTCAATTTCGAGCACCACCCAATTACCCTGCTGAATTTGTGTTTCCACGGGGCGGCGCGGGGTGCCGTAGCAGTTGCCGTGCACCTCCGCCCATTCCAGGAGTTCATCGCCGGCGCGCATGGCCTCGAAGTGGCGCGTCGAAATGAAGCGATAGTGCACCCCGTCGATCTCGCTCGGCCGGCGAGCGCGCGTCGTCACCGAGACGGAGAGATTGAGATTGGCTTCCTTCTCGATCAGCGTGCGCGTCAGCGTCGTCTTGCCCGCGCCCGACGGCGAGGAGACGACGAACAGGATGCCGCGCCGGGCGACGGTCTCATCCTTCGCGCGCGCGCCCACGCCGCCCATGGCTACTCCAGATTCTGCACCTGTTCGCGGAACTGCTCGACCGCGCTTTTCAGCTCCAATCCGATCGTGCTGAGTTCGATGTCGTTCGCCTTCGCGCACAGCGTATTCGCTTCGCGATTGAGTTCCTGCGCGAGAAAATCGAGGCGCCGCCCGATCGCTCCGCCTTTCGTGACGAGTTGATTCGCCTGCGCGACATGCGCGTGCAGCCGGTCGAGTTCT
>JAAUSV010000251.1 GCA_012032525.1 Leptolyngbyaceae cyanobacterium SL_7_1 | reverse complement strand
AAATCCATCACCTCCAGCGGGGTTTTTCCCTGTAACTCCTGATTGCTCCCCAGGCTAAAATCTACTCCATCGATCGCTGACTCCCGCAACCCTTGTACGGAGTAAGGCAGACGAATCACGTTGTATCCCAAGCTTTTAATTTGAGCCAGCATTTCTTTGTAATCTCGACTCCAAAGCCCGTGGGGAGCGTTTAGTTCCGTTTCAAGACCAAACCAATTGACCCCACGCAACAAAACAGCCTGCCCGGTGGCATCAATCAGATCGGCTCCCCGTGCCGACAGGGGAGGTTGAATGACCGTGGCAGCGCTGGCATAGTTCATCCAATTAAATAGTGGTGGAAACCCGATCGCTAAGCTCATCGACAAAACGGTCAGTAATACCCAACACTGAACACGATCGAAGCGGGCAAACTTAATTTGAGGGAGTTGTAGCCTTTTAATCCAGCGCAAAATAGGATTTTGCCACCGTGGGAAGGCAAAATTCTGGATGATTTTCATGATCAAAACTCTTTGGTTTCAGTGCTTAAATGGCATCTACTTGAAGATGGAAGCCAATGGGCAGGCGTGGAGAGCACCGCTTTTGGGAAACTTAACCGTCTAAACTTAACCGTCTAAACTTAACCGTCTAAACTTAACCGTCTACGGCTCAATCCGAGAGCATCCCTGATACACTGAGCGACGGTTACACCCCCAATAAAGTTCGTTACCGATTGCTCCATTATTGCCATCTAAACAGGCGATCGCCAACCAGCAGGATTGGTTGATGTACCAATTCTTAAATCGTGACTATTCGTGTATGAAAGCAGTAACTATTGCATTGATCAAGCTGCGCTGACTAGAAATCTTACGCACAATTCATTCTATGTAGCAAGCTCTTCATCACTCCTATACAATTATCTGATGTAGCAATAGTTACATTGGGTGTAGTAGTGAAACCAATCCGTCACTGGTGCAATTCTCCCAGAGAGCAATCCTATGAACGCCACAGTATTTCGTCAGTCTTTCTTTCCTGCCAGTCTCTTTGCTGGCATTGTTCTCTTCACCATCGCCGTGCCCTTGGCAGCTCTACACGCTAAGTCGGTTGATTCCCTCCAGCAGAGTTCCCATCCCACGCCTTCCTTAGCTGAGCAACTTGGTTTGCCTTCAGGTTTGGGCGGGGTTGTCACCTTGGGTGCGGGGTTGGCTAGTGTGGCGATCGCTGGATACGGGCAAGTTAGGCGTAAGTCTGCCGGTGTTGACGAAGCTGTAGTTGTTCTCAAATCCTATTCGCCAGACCAATCCTTCAGTTTTCCCACACCGCTAGAGAAAGTAAAGGGTGGGCAATTTCTCTAAGAAGTCTAATTCAAACCTTAGGTTTAAACGAATCCGACCAGTCTGTGGTGTACCATCATGCAAATGGCTGCAAATCGGGTCTTTAAATGACCTGCCTAATGTGACAACCCCAGCCACCTGATTCATGCAACTGCAACACTCTCTACGTCGAACCAAAATTGTCGCTACGATCGGTCCTGCCACAAGTAGCCCCGATCGACTTCGAGAACTGATTGAAGCTGGCGCTACCACTCTACGCCTCAACTTTTCCCACGGCACCCATGAAGACCATCAGCGCAGTATTCGCCTAATTCGGCAGATTTCGTTTGAGCTAAACCAGCCAGTGGGCATCCTCCAAGATCTTCAAGGTCCCAAAATTCGCTTGGGAAAGTTTGAGCAAGGCTCGGTGGTATTAAAACGGGGCGATCGGTTTATCCTCACCAGTCACCCGGTGGCAGGCACCTCAGAAATTAGTTCAGTGACCTACGAGCCTCTAGCAGATGAGGTTCCCACTGGCTCCACTATTTTGCTTGATGATGGACGAGTGGAGATGCGAGTGGAAAAAGTCGATCGGCTTGCCAAGGAGTTGCATTGCTGCGTGGTGGTGGATGGAGTCCTTTCCAACAACAAAGGGGTGAATTTTCCAGGGGTCTACCTGTCAATCAAAGCGTTGACTGAAAAAGATCGAGTGGATTTGATGTTTGGACTTGATCAGGGAGTAGATTGGATTGCCCTCAGCTTTGTTCGCAATCCTCAGGATATTTTGGAGATTAAGGAGTTAATCTTTAACGCGGGCAAAAATGTGCCTGTGATTGCCAAAATTGAAAAGCATGAGGCGATCGAGCAGATGGAGTCGGTGCTTTCCATTTGCGACGGTGTCATGGTGGCGCGGGGAGATTTGGGAGTCGAGTTGCCCGCCGAAGATGTCCCGCTCCTGCAAAAGCGCTTGATCAAAACGGCAAATCGGCTGGGCATCCCGGTGATCACCGCAACTCAAATGTTAGACAGCATGGTCAGCAGCCCTCGTCCAACGCGAGCAGAAATCTCTGATGTTGCCAACGCCATTCTAGATGGCACGGACGCGGTTATGTTGTCCAATGAAACCGCCGTAGGCAAATACCCGGTGCAAGCGGTGGAAACTATGGCACGGATTGCGGTACGGATCGAACGAGAACAACCGACTCTAGCCGCGATCGAAGAAATGCCAGGGCGCTCAATTCCCAATGCGATCAGTCAAGCGGTTGGGCGGATTTCTGAACAACTCCGAGCCGCTGCGATCATGACCTTGACCAAAACTGGGGCAACGGCTCGCAACGTCTCCAAATTTCGACCCCACACTCCAATCTTAGCAGTGACGCCCCATGTCGATGTTGCCCGTCAATTGCAACTGGTATGGGGGGTGAAACCATTGCTAGTGCTGGATCTGCCCTCCACTGGTCAGACCTTTCAGGCAGCACTGAACGTGGCGCAGGAAAAGGGCGTGTTGCAGGAGGGGGATTTGGTAGTGATGACGGCGGGAACGTTGCAAGGGGTGGCAGGTTCTACAGATTTAATCAAGGTTGAAGTCGTTACCGCTGTTTTGGGTAAGGGAATTGGGATTGGGCAAGGCTCGATCAGTGGTCGCGCCAGGGTTGCCCACAATGGCAGCGCCATTAGCCATTTCAATGCTGGGGAGATTTTGGTGGCTCGCAGCACCAGCGCCGACTTTATCGATAGCATCCGCAAAGCCTCTGGGATTGTGACGGAGGATGACAGCCTGACTAGCCATGCGGCTGTGATTGGGTTGCGGCTGGGGGTGCCAGTGATCGTTGGCGTGAAAAACGCGACGGAAGTCATTCGAGATGGTTCGATTTTGACCCTGGATATGCAACGAGGGCTGGTTTACGCTGGGGCAATTGGGTTTCAGTCAGAGCACACGCTTTCAATGTAAGGGCGGTTCCAGTGAAAGAAAAGGCTGAAGCGATCGCTGGTGAGGACAGGGCGATCGCTCAATCATTACTGGGCAATCTGTCATCTGCCCCAGATTTAATTCCATTCCATTTAATTAAGAAGCACTGGATCGATTAGAATTTTGATTCTCCGATCGATCGTTCCGTATTCCTATATAGCTTTGTTAACAATCAACTACCTCGGTGTGTCATTTACATAGAATCTTGTGGGTAAGCTAATCCCGTCTTACCATGTTGATGCAATCTCCAAATTTTTAACAAAATGGAGTTCTCAACCCCTAAATTCGACCGCTTAAACTTGAAACTTGACAACTGTTGGAGGACTTACTCTACCACCCATTCATAATGTCTAAACCAGGCAATGATCTAACTTAAATTGCTCACCCGATCGCCAGTGATCCTGAAGAGAAGCGGACTCATTCACCACGAAGCCTTTACTTGGTGTGAGCTGACCGTACCTGGAAAACATTGTGCGCTTCCCATCTAACTGAAATTTTTCTAACAAAATCTCGGTAAATTCAGGTAATAATTTTCACGACGTGTACTAAAATTTGAAGCATTCTCTTTTCATGGAGAAGCTTGTAGTTGCAACTATTCCTCTGAGAGCCAAACCGGATCGGCTTCGTT
This sequence comes from Leptolyngbyaceae cyanobacterium SL_7_1, assembly GCA_012032525.1. Classification (GTDB taxonomy): domain Bacteria; phylum Cyanobacteriota; class Cyanobacteriia; order Elainellales; family Elainellaceae; genus JAAUSV01. The sequence goes on along the minus strand of JAAUSV010000251.1, from coordinate 3,636 downwards.
GTAGCTTTGCGCATTCTTCTGAACGTGGGTCATTTATAAAAAGTAATTGAGGGTTAACTGGGTATGGCAAGGATCGAGGGCGATAACAGAAATAATCGACTCAGAGGAACGAATGATAACGATCAAATCTTTGGGTTGGGTGGCAATGATGTTCTCGAAGGGTTGAATGGTAATGATGTCCTGGATGGGGATGGAGGGAATGACATTCAACGAGGCGGCAACGGCAACGATCGATTAATCGGCGACGCCGGCAATGATCTTCTAGATGGGGGGGCGGGAGATGATGGGCTGATTGGTGGCACTGGCAATGACACATATTTGGTTGACAGCGGCAGCGATCGGATCACAGAACGAGCCAACCAAGGTACGGATGTGGTGCAAGCCACTGCCAGTTTTACCCTAGGCAACAACTTAGAGGTGCTGACATTGCTGGGCAATGCTGCCATTAATGGCACAGGAAATGCCCTAAACAATTCGATCGTAGGTAATGGGGCAACCAACACGCTGCTGGGTGGCGCAGGCAATGACACCCTAGATGGCGGTGGGGGCAATGATAGTCTCAACGGGGAGGATGGCAATGATAGTATCATTGGCGGCGCGGGCGACGATTCCCTTTTGGGCGGTGCGGGAGATGATAGCCTACAGGGCAATGCTGGCAATGATGTGCTTGACGGTGGCGCAGGCAACGATAGCCACAGTGGTGGCGCTGGGGACGATACCTACTTAATTGGGGATGCTGGGGATGGGGTGACTGAAAACCCTAATGAGGGCAACGATACCGTTAACGCTAGCACCAGTTTTATCTCGACTGGCAGCATTGAGACGATCGTTCTAGTAGGGAACGCCAATATCAATGCCACCGGAGATGATGTCAACAACACAATCACAGGCAATATTGGAAGCAACACATTAATTGGTGGGGGAGGGGATGACACCCTACGTGACGATGGGGGCAGTGATACCCTGGATGGGGGAGATGGCAATGATTTGCTGTCGGGTGGTGCGAACAACGACACTATTGTTGGTGGTGCTGGGAACGACCAGTTGGATGGGGGGACTGGAGCCGACAATATGAGCGGGGGTATCGGAGATGATACCTATGTGGTGGACAACCCAGGAGATGTCGCATTTGAGAATAGTAATGAAGGGTCGGATTGGGTTGTCGCTACATTTAATTACACCCTGACCCCTGATTCCAATATTGAGAATCTTGTACTGGCGGGCACAGCCACTAGTGGCACAGGAAATGATTTCTCGAATGCTATCTTTGGCAACGCTGCCAACAACACCCTGACGGGATTGGGTGGGGATGACTACCTTGATGGCGCTGCTGGAGCAGACTCCATGACGGGGGGATTGGGGAATGACACCTACGCTGTAGACAATGTCAGTGATACCATCTTAGAGAATTTTGGCGAGGGCACGGATGCGGTTATCTCCACCCTCAGCAACTATACCCTGACGAGCAATGTAGAGAACTTATTCCTAGCGGATACGGGAAATTTGAATGGGGCTGGAAATAACCTTGCCAACGTTATTACTGGGAATGCGGCGAATAACAACCTGCAAGGGGGGGATGGAGACGACACCCTAGTTGGTGGGGCTGGCAATGATGTGCTCAACGGCGGCGCGGGAACGGATGGACTGATTGGTGGCGTGGGCGATGATGTGTATATTATTGCCGATGGCACCGATGTGGTGACAGAAGATATTGGCGGTGGAACGGATGCCGTCTTCTCCAGTCTCGATTTTACCTTGGGAGCCAATGTTGAAAATTTAACCCTGCTGGGTGCTGCCAACCTCATCGGTACGGGAAATGCCCTCAACAATACGATCGCCGGGAATGATGGCAGCAACACGTTGGCGGGTGGTGATGGCAACGACACAATTTTGGGAGGTGCTGGAGACGATGCGATCGATGGCGGCACGGGCAACGATTTCATGGCAGGTGGGTCGGGCAACGACACCTACACCGTCGATGCTGGCAGTGATGTGGTCAGCGAAGGCTCCAGTGAAGGCACTGATGTGGTCAATGCCAGCGTCAATTTTAATCTGGCAACCAATGGTGCCAACGTAGAAATCCTCAGCCTAACGGGGACTGCCAGCATTAACGGCATCGGCAACACCCTCAGCAATACGATCGTTGGCAACAGCAATAACAACATCCTCACTGGTGACGCGGGCAACGACTTACTGGATGGGGGAGCGGGGGCAGATACGCTGGTCGGTGGCACCGGGGATGACACCTACATCTTTGACAATCTCAATGACACTGCGGTGGAAAGTCCTGGGGAAGGCACCGATGTGATTCTTGCCACAGGAGCCGATGGCACCACCTTTGCCCTTGCCAATAATGTGGAGTTCCTCACTCTTCAAGGGACGACCAATATTAATGCCAACGGTAGTGAGAGCGCCAATACAATCACTGGCAACAGTGGCAATAACCTGATTAACGGGGGCGGTGGCGATGACCTGCTGCTGGGGAATGAGGGCACAGATATCCTCAATGGGGGAACAGGTAACGATCGGCTAGAGGGTGGTGCAGGCATCGACACCATGACGGGCGGTGCTGGGAACGACACCTTTGTAGTAGACGACCCCACGGAGATTGTGGCGGAGTCTGCCAACGAAGGCATCGACACGGTGATTGCCAATAGCTCCTATACCTTGGGCGCAAATCTAGAAAACCTCAGTCTAGCGGGGACGGGGGGACTTTAATGGCACTGGCAATTCACTCAACAACAGCATTACGGGGAACGCAGGCAACAACCTGCTTGATGGTGGAGTTGGGGCGGATGTGTTGGTGGGAGGCATTGGCAATGATACCTATCAGGTCGATAATCCCGCTGACACGGTGACTGAAAATGTGGGGGAGGGCATTGATGTCGTCAACTCCAGCATCAACTTTGTCTTGGGTGCCAATGTTGAAATTCTTACCCTGACTGGAACGGGGGATCTCAGCGGTACAGGCAACGAACAAGCCAATACCCTCGTGGGGAATGCCGGAAACAACGTATTGGATGGATTGGCGGGCAACGATCGCCTAGAAGGATTGGCAGGCAACGATCGCCTCATCGGAGGGACTGGCAACGACAATTTGATCGGTGGCGAGGGCAACGATACCTACGTCCTCGATAGTCTCGATGACCAGGTAAATGAAACGGGGGGCGTGAACGACATCGACACGATCGAGTCCAGCGTAAACTTTAACCTGACACCATTTACCACAATCGAAAACTTGGTGTTGACGGGTGGCGCGATCAGTGGCACAGGCAATGGCAATGCTAACAGCTTGGTTGGTACTGACCAGGACAATGTTCTGATTGGGGGTGCGGGCAATGACACGCTGGATGGTCGGGGTGGCAACGATCGCTTGGACGGCGGCGAGGGCATCGACACCCTGATCGGCGGTAACACTCAAAGTCTGCTGTTCGGTCTAGCTGGAGACGATTTTCTCAACGGTGGCGACGGAGACGATTTCGCCTTCGGCAGCTCGGGCAATGATACCCTGTTTGGGGGCAACGGTCAGGATTTTCTCTTCGGCGAACAGGATAACGATTTCATTTTCAGCGGTGACGGTGACGATCTTGTGTTGGGGCAAGAAGGTAATGATGCCCTAGCTGGCGAAAACGGTCA
>JAAUSV010000250.1 GCA_012032525.1 Leptolyngbyaceae cyanobacterium SL_7_1 | reverse complement strand
GCCGATTGTCCTTTAACCAACTGACAATCACTCAAGGCACCGGGGCAACGCCAATCAAACCTTGATTGGTCTTAGAGGGGAGTGGTGAAATCTTGGCGATTCTCGATCGAGTCCGAGCCAACACCATTACCAAGGTTGATTTTGTGACAGCATAATGTTCGTTGAGACGCGGCATGCCGCGTCTCAACGGCGATCAACGGACAGACCTCAGAAGCAGACCTCAGAAAACGGTCCATCAGGACTTATGCAGTTTGGCGATGGTGGGGGTGCTAAGCACCTCCACCATCGCCAAAATTACAGGACGCCGCACGAAGTGCGTAAGTCCTGTCCATCTACTTGTATGATGAGAAAGCGATTTCTGGAGGGACTAGAATGCTGACATTAAAAATTGCAGTTTACATCGTAGTTGGCTTCTTTATTGCCTTATTTGTGTTTGGATTTCTATCCAACGACCCGGCTCGAAACCCCAGCCGCCGCGATCTAGAGTAACGATTAGAGATGTGCGGGAAAATGAAATCCCAGTGGTACGGTAGGGGCGCATCGCCATGCGCCCTTACAAGTTAGGACATTGGTACATGATTTACTTGCACATCCCTTATTCCTCGGCGTGCGAGTTAGCCCTGGAGGAAAATCTTGGATGGATCACTAGGGGAAGGGCGGTTTTATCTGTACTTCCTGATTCTGAGATGGAATGCCGTTTCCCCATTTTGGAGCAGTTTCAGGGAGGGGTACTGATCTAAGCCCATTCATCCCTTGTTCTGAGCGGTTTTGAGGCTAGCACTCAAACGCTCAGGAACAAAGATTTGGCAATGATTGTCCTGTTAACTCGGCTTTGTGTGGTGTGAGGATGGCTGAGGCGCTATATCCGGGCTATCCCTGTAGTTTGATGTACTGACGTATGCCCTATCCGGTTCTGCCGCCTCCGGCTCCTGTTGATTATGTAGTTGTTGAATCTTCTCAATCCAATATTGCTCCAGGCAACCTAGTCGCCACTGAGGAGACGATCGCGGCTACCCCACCCGCCCGGTTGTCCTACCCGTTGAACCGACCGCTAGGGCAACCTCATTGGGTGGGGGGCTGGAGATCAATCGGCAGGTTGTCCCTGCCACAATGTTTAAGCCCATCGCCCAACCTCCCGCCTTTGGAGGGACGGCGCTCAATGCTGCCTTTCAACCAACCTACCCGATCGCGCCCCAGGAAATCGATCGTGCCTCGTTCAGCCAAGTGCCTGCGCTAGACGATCTAGTCTCCCCTGAGTCACCCCCTGAGGGCAGTGAGGAGGCTCCCCAATCTCCTGAATCTGGCAATGGGAGTATCCCTTCAACTCCACCCGATCCGCCGATCGCCCCTGACGCTACCACTCCAGACACCCCCCAAACGCCTGCTCCTGAGACGCCTGCTATTCCGATTCCCGTGCCGCTGCCCGGTGCCCCCCTACCCACAACCCCGGAAGACGCCAACATTATCCAACTGACTGCCGATCGGCAGGAATACGATTCCCTGCGGCGGATTTTTTTTGCAGAAGGGAATGCGGTGATGCGGTTTCGAGGAGCTGTGATCGCCGCCGATCGCCTACGGGTAAATATTCCCAATCGCACCGCCCTGGCTCAGGGAAACGTAGTGCTGACGCGAGGGCAGCAGGTAATTCGGGGGAGTCGATTTAACTACAATCTCACCCAGCAAGATGGTCGAATTGCCGATGCCAGTGGGGAGGTTTTTATCCCTTCAGCCGGGTCAGATTTTGCCGCCACCTTGCCAACCGATGTCAGTGCAGGCGCAACCTCAGACGTCTTTTTTAGCGACTATGTGTTGGCGGAGCAACCCCTCACCTCCGTCACCACCACCGGAGGATTGACGGTTAGTGTGGGTGGAGGCGGCAGGACGCCCACCAGCAATGCCGATGCTGGTATTCAAGGCTCGGTCAATCGCCTCCGGTTTGAAGCCGAAGAAGTCGATCTCGATGGCGAAAATTTCGTTGCCCGCAATGTCCGGTTGACCAATGATCCGTTTTCGCCACCAGAATTGGAATTGCGATCGCCCCAAGTCACCTTTACCCGGCTTTCACCAACTCGCAGCGAGATTCGTGCCCGCAACCCCCGAATTGTCTTTGACCAGGGGTTTTCCCTGCCCTTCCTGCGCGATCGCCTTATTATTGACGAGCGCGATCGCAACCCCGGTCTAGTGGAGTTTGGCTTCGACGATGAAGATCGTGATGGTTTTTATATTCAGCGCAGTTTTGAACTGCTCTCCCTGCCCAATCTGCGTTTTACAATCACTCCGCAAATCTTGGTGCAACGGGCTATCTTTGAAAACAGTACTGACTTCCTCGCTCCGTCCAGCTATGGATTGCTGTCGCGTTTAGAGATTACCCCTGACCGATTAACATCGGTCGAGCTAGAAGCATCGATTAGCAGCCTCGATCTAGATGCCCTAGACGAAAACACCCGCGCCAGCATTCGAGTCCGGCGAGGAATTGCCACCGGGTTGGGTCGGCACAACCTGACCTTGCAGTATGTCTATCGCGATCGGGTGTTCAACGGTTCCCTGGGCGATCAGGAAGTGCAACGCAGTTTGGGCTTTGTGTTTACCTCGCCCGCCATTCTACTGGGCACCTCTGGCGTCAGCTTCAGCTATCAGGCGGGCATCCAATCGATCAACGCCAACACCGATCGTCAGGACCTACTGGAACCAATTCGCGACAACAATCGAGTCACGCTAGGACGCTTCCAAGCCAGTGCTGCCGTCAGCTACCCAATTTTGCTCTGGTTTAGACCTCCACTCCCCGCGACTCGCGACGAAGGGTTGCGCTATAGCCCCGTTCCCGTCACCCCCTATGTGCAACTATTTACCGGACTGCGCAGTACCACTAACCACTACACCACCGGCGATACCCAATCCACTCTGACAGGAACCGTCGGCATTCAAGGACAAATCGGTTATTTTTCTCGCCCCTTTTTAGACTACACCGCCTTTAACCTCACCTATTCCCAATCGCTGATTGCTGGCGAATCCCCCTTTCGCTTCGATCGCGATGTCGATCGACAGGTACTGGCATTTGGCATTCTCCAACAGATCTACGGACCGTTTCGAGCCGGGTTCCAAACCTACATCAGCATCGATCAAAATACACGGATTAGCACCGATATCGTGTTGGAATATAGTCGCCGTACCTACTCAGTTACCCTACGGGTCAATCCGGTCTACGAAACTGGCTCCCTGTCCCTCCAGATCAACGATTTCAATTGGCTGGGCAACCCAGAGCGCTTCTCCGGTGCAGATAACAGCGCTGTGCCCGCAGGAGTGGAGAGGTGAGGAAGTTTTGAGTGCTAATCACCACCCGCGAACTGCTAATACTAGCGCCCTTAACTAAACCGCTATAATTGCTCAATGAGTTGATAACCCCATGACCGAATCTCTCATTGATGCGGCAGGCGCAGACGCTGCCAGTCTTCTGGTTCACTACAGCTTTGATTTAGACGGCTACACCGTCGATACGTTGGTGCGCCATTGGCTGCGCCAGCATTCTTCTCTATGGCTGCGGATGGCGGTGATTGAGGCACTTTATCAAGGGCGCTACAAAGCCGTTTCCGTGGAGCAGATCTTGACGTTGTGGCAACGGCGAGGACAGCCACGACACCACTTCAACCGAGAGTTTGAGCGAATGGTCTGTAGCAAGTTACCCCGCAATCTATTGACGGAGAGTGCACCACAGGAATCGGCTCAAGCTGGGTCTATGGATACCCCCCCCCGACCTGAGTCACCCACCCCAACGATACCTGCCCTATCCGAGGCAGCAAAACCCATTCAGGAGACACCAGAATCGATCGTCCCTATCATCGATCGCCCCGCTCCCCCGCCCCCGTCCGATGACTCCTCACTAGCAATGGCAACCCTCTGGGAGACGGTGACGCTGACGGAGGGCTGGTCAAACCGAGAGGTGGTTAAGCACCCGATTCATCAATTTGTACCAACCGACTCGTCCAACTTTTCCGCCAAACTCAGGGCAGTTTCCCAACCTGTTGAACTGGAATCAAGCTCAACCACAGCGGCGGTGTTGGAAATCCCTGATGAGGAACGATCGCCTGACCCGATCGAGCAGACTACCCACTAATTCCTACCGCATTGACTCGCTGAGAAACCCTGAGATTTCTTAAGATCAACCCTACTGAGGCTGGGGCACTGCCTCTGGCATTTCCCCATCCCCATCCTGGTAGGGCGGTTTCGGTCCGATCCTGCCCAATCGATCGGGGGGCCAAAACCGCACCATTGCCCGTCCAATAATATTTTCACGGGGAACATAACCCCAAAGGTGGCTATCGTAGCTGTTGTTACGGTTATCCCCCAAGACCAAATACTCGTCGGGAGGAATCACTTCAGGACCCCATTCGTAGTTGGGTGCGGCTTCGATATAGTTCTCATCGAGTGGCTCATCGTTGACAAACACCAGACCATCACGCACTTCCACCTTTTCTCCAGGTAAGCCAACCACCCGCTTGATAAAGGCATCCTTGAGGCTGGGGTTTTCCTGCTTCAGCGTATCGGTGGGCCAAAACACCACAATGTCTCCCCGCTCTGGACTATGGAAGTAGTAGCTAATTTTTTCCACAATCAGGCGATCGTTGACTTCCAGTGTCGGCACCATCGACTCAGAGGGAATGTAACGTGCCTCTGCCACAAATTGTCGAATACCCAGCGCCAACACAACACTCAGCCCGATCGTTTTTAGCGCCTCTACCCACGGATCTTCATTGGATTGGGCAGTTTTGGGCTTAGAAGCGGGGTCAGGAATACGATTCATTCTTTATCAGCTCGTTATCACAGTAAGAGTGGTCTATACCTGGGCAACCCATACAAAGGATTACTTCATCCAGTTGTAGCGTAATTCAACCATATCAGCCTACAGATTAACATTGAGTTAATCAAAGTAGAGCGATTCTCCATCCAATCAACCCTGCAATCCCCCTCCCTCTTCCGCCCGCTGCCCGCCCGCCCCAATTCACCCAGCAGTAGGATGGCTGAAAACCGTAGCAATGGCAACATAATCGTGTTCGTCTACCCGTCTACGCCGTTGACTTCCTCCCCTCCCTCTCTCCCCTCCCACCCAGTTCCGTCAGGGGCAGTTTATGCCATTCTCGCCTACGGCATGTGGGGCTTATTACCGCTTTACTGGAAATTATTTGGTTCCACCCCTGCCGTCGAGGTCTTGAGTCATCGAATTTTGTGGTCAACGGTATTTTTGGCAGGGCTATTGCTGGTACAAGGCAAGTTTCATGAAATGGAAGGGGTGTGGCGATCGCCCCGCCAACTGGGAATTCTCCTGCTCACCGCCACCATTCTTGCAGGCAACTGGGGATTGTATATCTACGCCGTCAATACCGATCAGGTGATTGAAACCAGTCTGGGCTACTACATCAATCCCCTGGTCAATGTCCTATTGGGGGTGCTGTTTCTCAAAGAGCGGCTCAACCGGGTGCAGACCGCCGCCGTTGCCCTTGCCGCGATCGGCGTTGGTTTCTTTATTTGGCAAATAGGAACGCCCCCGTGGATTGCTCTGACCTTGGCAGTTTCCTTTGGGACGTATGGGCTATTGCGCAAGTCGGCGGCGATCGCTCCCACCATTGGGCTGGCGGTGGAGACCCTGCTGATTACTCCAGTGGCGATCGGGTTGCTGCTCTATTGGTCTGCCACAGGCACGACTCACTGGGGGGAGAGCACTCCACTGACGCTTCTATTTATTGGTTGTGGTGTGATCACGTCCCTACCGTTGCTTTGTTTCAATACAGCCGCTAAACGCCTGCGCCTCTCCACCCTGGGCTTCTTTCAATATTTAGCCCCCACGTTGCAATTATTGCTGGGAGTATTTTTCTACCAGGAGCCGTTTACTTCAACCCACCTGATCACGTTTGCCCTAGTCTGGAGCGCGATCGCGTTATATGTCAGTTCTTCGCTGCGCCCACGCCACCCGATCGACCACAAACCACTGTCCCGCTAAATTTACCCTCCCCCATAGCTTGAGGAATTGCCCGGAGGGAATGGTGCGGAGGAGTTGATCGACCTCCGATCGCAGGGTGACAAGCGCTAGGGTGCGTTTTTGCCCGATCGGTTGGGAGAGGACGATCGTATAGCCTTCCTCCGCTCGATGTTGAAGGTTGCCGCTGATACGCTGGATTGATTTGAGTGGAGCTACCCATTCCTGCACTGGGGGAGCCGGAGTCGGGGCATTGCCGTCTATTGGATAGGCATCGGGGCGATCGAGATAATAGCGTTGCCATCCCAACCAGTCGGGATGGGCAGGGGCAACGTTAAACAACGGAATCACGGCACTGGGAGCGGTGCGATCGAGCAGCAGTGCCTCCTGTAGCTCTCGTACGGGCAACTCTCGCGGTTGACACCCCTTTTCAATGCACAGGGCGGCTGCCATGCCTGCGGCTTGTCCCACGCCCAAAACAGCAGGCTGCAACCGCGTTGCCCCGTTGGCAATGTGGGACACTCCCATATTCTTATCACTCACCAGCAACCCATTCACCTCGGCGGGGACTAAACTGCCGTAGGGCAGGGTGAAGGGCGTTCCCGTCCAGCGTCCTCCCCAGCGAATCGATTTGGGTTTTACCGGAAATTTGATCGTGGCGTAGTGGTGGTCGTTGGCGTAGTTGCCGATCGCGATCGCCGTTACTCCCCGCTCATCCTGGGGCAATGCCGCCACCCGTCCCCCCGCCATCGGTAAAATGTCCTGTTCCCGCACGATCGCCGTTCCCACCAACCGCCGACTCTCCCGAAAATAGGGATGCAGAGCAAAGGCGCCACCCCCCATCGCCCCCGCTTGCCGAGGAAAAATTCCCGTTGCCAGCCCATAGCGCCGTCCCAGTTGGGCTTGGATGAAGCGAGCAAAACTCTGGGAGTGCCAACGGGCTTCTTGCAAAAACTGCGATCGCTCCTCCGGGGACTGCACCAAGCGCTGCACCCCTTCGCCGTAGTCATTGCCACGCTGGGGCCAGTTGATCATGAAGCGGTTTTCTGGCAACCGTCCGTAGTTGAGGAACTTTTCACCCCCATAGCCCTCCCAGGCGGCGGTGAATTGGTCGGGGGTTTCAGGAGACCGTTTCCCGATGAACGATGGGGACGGGCCTTTTTTTGCGACAGGCGTGAGTTTGATCACGCATATGGGAAATCCGCACGCGCCAACGGTGCATTTCAACATCCGCTTCATTCAAACGGAAAAGCGGTCGTGGTTTGGCGGGGGGTACGACTTGACGCCCATGGGATTTGCTTATGAGGAGGATACGGAGCATTTTCATGCGACAGCGCGGCGCGCATTGGATCCTCATGGCGAGGATCTGTATCCGCGTTTTTCTCATAATGCGAAGGAGTATTTTTTCATCCCCCACCGAAAAAAAGAACGGGGCGTTGGCGGAATCTTCTTCGATCACCACAATAGCGGCGATTTTGAACGGGATCTACAGATGTGGAAAAGCGTTGGCAATACGTTCATCGATACAGTGATGCCGATCTATCAGAAGCGGGTGGGCATGCCCTATACGGCGGAAGAGAAGGAGAAGCAGCAAGAGCTGCGGGCTCACTATGTCGAGTTCAATTTGCTTTAT
>JAAUSV010000249.1 GCA_012032525.1 Leptolyngbyaceae cyanobacterium SL_7_1 | reverse complement strand
CTTCACCGTTGTTGTAAAGCTCTACAATCTTTTGGCGCAAGTCACAGGAATAGGGTCTCATAGAAGCAGGGGAAATAAAGCAATCTGACTCTTACAAGTGTACTCAACAAACTCGCACACCGCTATATTTAAAATATTTCCATGAATGACGATCGCACCCTCAATCTACTTGGAGCCTTTGCCCTCGCCCTTGTCGATGCAATGGATTCCGTCATCGAAACCAATGTAGGCAGTGGTGAAACTCCCGCTGCCCTCGTCACTCTGGGCGCAGAACCAGGGTTGTCCATCAACGAATTGCGGCAAATTCTCCAGCTCTCCCATCCCGGAACCGTGCGGCTGGTCGATCGATTGGAGGCACAGGCGCTGGTGGAACGGCGATCGGGCACTGATGGCAGAACCCTAGCGTTATTCCTCACCGAGGCAGGTCAAGCCAAACGTGCCCAGATTCTAGCGGAACGGCGACAGCAGTTACAGCGAGCTATGACCACCCTGACGCCAACTGAATCTCAACAACTGACTCAGCTCTTAGAAAAAATGTTGACCACCCTCACGGCTACCGAGCGAGAGTACCTGACTATTTGCCGCCTGTGCGAGGAAGAAGTTTGTCCGGGCGATCGCTGCCCCGTCGAGCAACAATACCGTCAAATGGTGCACCCATGAATTCAATCATCATTGCTCTTAGCTATGCCTTTTGCTGGGGAGTCGGCATTACCCTGACCAAAATTGCCTTGACAGAAATTTCCCCCACCACCTTGCTAACGATTCAAGTGCTAGCCAGTGTCATCTTTCTCTCAATTGCGTCTTACTGGAGCGATCGCCAGATCCCCTTTTCCTGGAACCGTCTTAGACAGGGGATTGCCGGAGTGTTTGAGCCAGGGTTGGCTTATATCATTGGCATTTTTGGAGTGGAAATGACTACTGCCAGCAATGCTACCCTCATCGGCTCCTCGGAAGTCATGCTGACGATTCTGTTCGCAGCGGTTGTTTTGAATGAACCCCTGACCCGCACGAAGCTACTCCTAGCAAGCATCAGTGTGGTGGGAATCGTGCTATTGATGCTGAACAATGCTGAAGGGGGCGGTCAATCCTCGCTCACCGGGGATTTGCTGGTTTTGCTCGGAACTCTGTTTGCTGTCTGCTACGTACTAGTGAGCAAAAAACAGATTAGCACCATTCAACCACTGCCACTGGTCGCCTCTCAGCAATTAGTAGGACTGATTGTCACCGTATTTTGCTTCAGTGCCCTATCCCTGCTGAACTCTAACTACGAGGTGAGTGCCGCGAATATCTCATTGCCATTCTGGCTACTGGCGATCGGCTCTGGAGTCATGCAATATGCGATCGCCTTCCTGCTCTATCTCATCGCATTGCGAACCGTCCAAGCCAGCGATGCCGCTTTCTATGTCGCCCTGATTCCAGTCTTTGGGGTTGCCAGTGCGATCGTGCTGATTGGAGAACAACCCAGCCTGCTGCAATGGATCGGAGCCGCTTTGATCATCGGCTCATCCTACGCAGCAAACCAATTTTGTAGGAATTAGCAATTCTTGTGGGGTGGGCATCTGGCTCGCCAAGTTTGTTTAAGCGGGCAAGATGCCCACCCCACAAGAAACTGAATGATCCCTACCAATTTTCCACCTGCGGGTCAGAATCCCGCCAGATCTCCAAATTCAGATCATTTAAATACACCAGCGCACTATTAATTTGCTGCGTCGTGCCATAGAGTTCCAGATCAAACCAACCATCTTCACGGGCATTTGCACTCAGCAGCGCCGCCGTAATATTCACCGTCAGATCGTACTGCGTGATCAGATTAGAAATAATTGGCTCCTGATGAAACTGCTTTGGAATCCGCAACTGGATATGAGTTTGTCCATGTCGTTCGTCGTTAGAAGAGGCGATCGCCCCCTGCCAATTCGTTGATTGCTCACTCATCCGCTTCTACTCCACATCTTTGATTTGGGTTTTGCGTTCCACAATCTCCTTCAACACCAACGTCACCACCGCCAATAGTGCCAACAGCACCGCCGCAGAATAGGCAGATGACGTTTGGTACTGCTTATACGCCTCCTCCACAAACAGCGGTAGGGTCTGGGTTTTGCCCGCGATATTGCCCGACACCACCGACACCGCCCCAAACTCCCCCATTGCCCGCGCATTCGTCAAAATTACCCCGTAGAGTAATCCCCAGCGAATATTGGGTAAGGTGACTCGCCAAAACGTCTGCCAGTCATAGCTCCCAGCGTTTTTGCTGCCTCCTCCTGATCGATCCCTGCCTCCTCCATCACCGGAATCACCTCTCGCGCCACAAACGGCATGGTGACAAACGCCGTTGCCAACACCATGCCTGGTACAGCAAAAATGATTCTAATATCGTTGGCTTGCAAAAACGGACCAAACCAGCCATTGCGTCCATACAGCAGCACGATCATCAACCCCGCTACTACCGGGGAGATGGCAAAGGGCAAGTCAATAATGCTCAGGAGTAATGTGCGACCGGGAAATTGGTTGCGGGCGATCGCCCACGCTGCGCACAGCCCAAACACCGTATTTAACGGCACGGCAATCAGGGCGATCAGCAGGGTCAACTTGACGGCGAACAGAAAATCTCGCTCCACCAGGTTAGCGAAGAATGGTTGCACTCCCTGGCTAAAGGCTTGAACAAACACGTTTAGGGCTGGAATGAATAACACCAATCCTAGATAGCCAACCGCAATGCCAATCAAAACCCATTTGATCCAGGGGCGTTCTGCGGTTGGTGCTTTACCGGGTTGAATTGCCCTATCAGTGGTTTTGCTGAGGGGAGTGGTGTGGTCTACACTACTGGTCATAACGCCGCCCCCACGCTTGCAATAGATTGATTACCAACAGCATCAGCAACGAAATCATCAAGAGTACTGTCCCAATGACCGTTGCCCCAGCATAGTCATATTGCTCTAGCCGTTGAAAGATCAAAACCGGAGCAATTAAATCTTGATAAGGAATATTTCCTGCAATAATCACTGTTGAACCGTATTCCCCCACTGCACGGGAAAAGCCCAACGCCACTCCCGTCAAAATGGCTGGAACCAGTGGCGGCAAAATCACTCGCCAAAACGTGTGCCAGCGCGACGCCCCCAAGCACCACGCCGCTTCCTCCACTTCCTTCTCCATTTCCTGGAGCACGGGTTGTAGCGTTCGCACCACAAACGGTAGTGAGATAAAGATCATCGCCACTGCCAACCCCAATCGAGTAAAGGAAATTTTGATGCCAAACGGGTCAAACAGTGACCCAATCCAACCATTGTTGCTATAAACCGTTGCCAAGGTTAGACCAGCAACAGAAGTGGGCAGGCAAACGGTAAATCTACCGCCGCATCAATGATTCGCTTAATGGGAAGTCGTAGCGGACGAGTACCCAGGCAATCAGCGTGCCAAACACCCCGTTGATCAAGGCGGCGACGAGGGAGGTGAGAAAGGTGATCTCATACGTGGAAAGGGCAACTTCATCGGTGGCGATCGCCCAAAATCGCGCCGGACCAACCGAACTCGCCCGCAATAACATCGCTACTACAGGCAGAAACAGCGTCAGGCTGAGATAAACCCACACCATTTTCCACGGCAGGGGCAGATGAAGAAGCCGATGCCAAACCGACTGATTATCCGGTTTGACATCGGGGGGAACCGTTCGAGAAGAAATCGTCATAGTTAACTCAAGTTGCGTTGGGTCAGTACCCGACTATTTGCCAAGCTCCGCTTGAATTTTGTCAAACACTGCACCGTCTTCAAAGAACTTGGCTTGAACGTCATCCCATCCACCCAAGTCATCGACGGTAAACAGCTTTTCGATGGGGGCAAATTCAGCCGCATACTGCTCAGCCACCGCTGCATCCGACGGACGGAAGCCCACCTTGGCAAATTCCTCTTGAGCAGCGGCGGTGAAGACAAACTGGACAAATGCCTCTGCGACTTCGCGAGTGCCGTTTTTGTCCACGTTGGCATCCACTACAGTAATCGGACTGTCAATGGAAATGTTGGTACTGGGCACAGTATACGGCAGTTCCTGACCATTTAGCTTTGCCAAGATTACTTCGTTCTCATAGTTGATCAAGGCATCGCCTTGACCTTGTTTGAAGAAGACATCGGTTGATTCCCGTGCATCTCTCGCTAGCACTGGTGCATTCTTGTAAATTCGAGAAACCAAATCTAATGCTTCCTCTTCGGAACCCCCATTCTGAGTGACTGCACCCCATGCGCCCAAGAAGTTCCAACGAGCACCACCAGAGGTTTTGGGGTTGGCAGTGACAACACTAACGCCATCCTCTGCCAAGTCTTCCCAGTCGTTGATGCCCTTGGGATTGCCCTCGCGGGTGACGATCGCCGCCACAGAAGAATGCACGATCGACCCATTTGGGGCTTCCTCTTCCCAACCCGGTTCGATCAATCCCGCCTCTTCAATCTTTTGGGTATCCAATGCCAACGCCAGCGCCACCACATCAGCTTCCAATCCATCGATCACCGCACGGGTTTGGGAGCCGGAACCGCCATAGCTCTGGTTGATTGTCACATCCTGGTTGTGCTCTGCCTTCCACTGCTCAACAAACTGGGGAATGATCTTTTCGTAGGCAGCTTGGGTGACTGCGTAGGAGACCAGCGTAATTTCTACAGGTTCAGGAGCGGCTTCTCCAGACGTAGAGGAGGCTGAATCAGAGGTAGTGGTGCAAGCGGCGATTGCCCCACTCAAACCTATTCCCATCAACGCTGCTAGAAACAAACCCTGCTTTGCCGATCGACGTTTAATAGACATACAAACTCCTGATAATCTACGATAAACCGATGTAAATTTAGGACTTATCGAATAAGGATACGGTAAAGCGATCGAAAAGTACAGTAAATTGACCAAATAAGTGGGGTTTGGGTTAACCCACCTATCCACCTCCGAGAAATGTCTAAAATAAGGGCGAAGGATCTGCTTGGGTAAACAACCAGAGGACAATCGATGAGAAATGTACGAAACTGGCTTGCCCTATTTCTCATAACCCTGCTGGGGGTGTTAATTGGTTGGCACTGGCAGTGGTTTTCTTCCTTGCCGCTTGGGACTGAAGTCGATTGGCGATCGCTCTCTTCAGACTTTCTCCAAGAAACCGATGTTCCCCTCAACGCTCGGCGGGCGATCGAAACCCCCACGATCAATTCCGATCGATTGTTTGCCGATCTGCAATCTTTATCTGTGCCCCGGTTTACCGAAGCCGATCGAGCCAACACTCGCGCCTATTTAGTTCAATCACTCCAAGCGGCAGGATGGCAACCCGAAACCCTCTCCTACGACACTGGCGTCAATCTGGTGGCAACGCGCTTGGGAACTGATCCCACCGCAGGCACCATTTTAGTCGGGGCGCATTATGATACGGTGGCGCGATCGCCCGGAGCGGATGACAATGCTACCGCCGTAGCTGCTGTTTTAGAAATTGCGAGGGTGTTCCAGACTCCGACCCCTGCAACTCTGCAAATTGCCCTATTTGATCAAGAAGAAGTTGGCTTATTGGGTAGTGTTGACTTTAGCCGTCACGCTTTGCGAGAAGACCTAAGAGGAGCCGTGATTTTAGAAATGCTGGGCTATGCCTGCTATCGCGAAGGATGCCAGAGCTATCCTGCTGTTCTGCCGATTACCCCACCTACGAATCGGGGAGACTTTCTGGCAGTGATTGGCGATCAAGGGCACACTTTTTTAATTGACAGTTTCACCCGATCGACCCAAGCTGACCTGCCCCAAGTCCTAACCCTCGCCATTCCCCTATTGGGTCCCTTGACGCCCGATCTATTGCGCAGCGATCATGCTCCCTTCTGGCAGGAAGGCATTGGAGCCGTCATGGTGACAGATACAGCAAATTTTCGTAATCCCCACTATCACGAATCGACGGATACGCCAGAGACGATCGATCGCCCCTTTTTCTCCGGTTCAGTCCAACTTGTCGCCAATGCCTTAGCGGAACTACTCAACCCCAATTCACCTTCCTAGCTAATCGCTCCATCCCCTACTTTTGCTCCGGATGCGATGCCTCTGGCGCTTCCATCCCCAACTGATTGATCACGCGAATCATCTGATAGAGCCGTCCCAAATCACGTTGATTGAAATGCATCGTTAACCGGGGCAGATCCGCTGTACCACTCTTTGCCTCCTGAGGGAGCGATCGGCTTTTTTCAATCCGTCCCTGCACTAAAATATCGCTAAATTCTTGGTTTAAGTAATCCAGCTTTTCATCTGACAATTCCGATTTCAGTAAAATCACCAATTGGTCGCCAAAGTAGCGACTGGAGTGAAACACTCGATAAAAACTTTTGATGGCTTCACATGCCACATCTAGATTGTCGGTAATCGTATAGAGATTTAGATCGCCAGGACTGATCAGGCGCTTCTTGAGCAATTGTTCTTTGATGTATGCCTCCCAGCTATACCAATAATCCCCTCCTGGTTGGTCGATCAACACCAGCGGCAACAACACTGACTTGCCCGTCTGCATCAAGGTGATGCATTCAAACGCCTCATCCAGCGTGCCAAAGCCCCCCGGAAACAATGCCAGAGCATCGCTCTCTCGTAGAAAAAACAACTTGCGGGTAAAGAAATATTTGAAATCGATTAGCTTGCGATCGCCCTCAATAAAAGGATTAGCACCCTGCTCAAACGGCAGTCGAATATTTAACCCAAACGACTTTTCTGCCCCTGCCCCCTCATTGCCTGCTTGCATAATCCCACCACCCGCGCCAGTAATCACCATAAATCCCTCTTGGGTGACACAACGAGCAAAATCAACGGCTAGTTGATACTCACGACTATCAGCGGCAACTCGCGCAGAGCCAAAAATTGCCACTTTGCGAACGTGGCGATAGGGGTAAAACACACGAAACGCCCCCTCCATATCTTGGATAGAAGCGTTAAAAATTTTCCAATCTAACCGATCTGCCTCTACCTCAGCCATGCGGACCAACGTAGTTAACGCCTGTTGAATTAACGCTCCATGCTCCATCTCAGGCAGCCGACCAATCAGTTCAATGACCTCTGCTTGTAGGGTTTCGAGGGCAAGGTTTGCAGCCGATGACGTCATTCGTTTTCTTATATCAGACAGCACTTTATTTTATCGAGATTTCGATCGGGGATTGTGAGAATAGGGGTAATTTGTATTATTAAGCTCAAAATCGAAAATCGCCCCAACTAGACAGATGGAGCGATCGAGCAATACTAACGGCTACCGTTGACTAAAACGAAATTGGAATCCGACATCCGCATCAAGGAATGGCAGGATTAAAAGGTGATCGCTGCAACCAACGGAGGGTTTGGTATTAATTTACAAATGCTTTTCTAGGGTACTTGCCAGGGTTGTTTTTGGAACCGCTCCAACCACCATATCCACTCGCTGACCGCCCTTGAAGATCATCAGGGTAGGAATACTGCGAATACCATATTGGCTGGCAACACTGGGGTTTTCGTCCGTATTCACCTTCACAACTTTGACTTGCCCGGTGTATTGGTCGGCAATTTCGTCAACTACTGGAGCAACCATCCGACAAGGTCCACACCAGGGTGCCCAAAAGTCAACTAGGACCGGAACATCACTCTCAAGAACTTCTTGCTTAAATGTTGAATCTGTAACTTGCGCGGCTGCTGACATGCCTAAAATCCTTTGCATCCGATATCTGGGTTCATTCTACCAT
>JAAUSV010000248.1 GCA_012032525.1 Leptolyngbyaceae cyanobacterium SL_7_1 | reverse complement strand
GGATGCCTCCCAAGCTCAAGTAGAACAAGCGATCGACGCCCTCAACCACAACGACCAGGTAGACGGCATTTTGGCTGCAACTCCCCCTCCCCGACCACCTCGACGCCGTGGCACTGCTCAACCGCATCCTGCCCCACAAAGACGCCGATGGCTTACATCCCGTCAACCTGGGACGGTTGGTTCGAGGAGAACCGGGGCTACAAAGTTGCACCCCCGCCGGGGTAATGCGATTGCTCAAAGCCTACCAGCTTGATCCCAACGGTAAATCTGCTGTTGTGGTAGGACGGAGTATCCTGGTCGGCAAACCCCTGGCTCTGATGTTGCTTGCCGCCGATGCCACCGTCACCATTGCCCATTCCCGCACGCCTGATTTGACCGCGATCGCCCATAAAGCAGATATTCTAGTGGCAGCCGTCGGGCGTCCGGGCTTAATCACTGCCAACATGGTTAAACCAGGGGCGATCGTCATCGACGTGGGGATCAATCGCATCTCCCAATCAACAGGCGATCGGCTGGTCGGAGACGTTGACTTTGACGCGGTTCAACCCGTAGCTGAGTGGATTACCCCAGTTCCAGGCGGAATTGGTCCGATGACCGTCGCCATGCTGTTGCAAAATACTATAGAGAGCTACTGCCAGCGATTCACTTAAAAAAATTTAGTTTTAACCTGGACAAGCGCACGGTGCTTGTAATAAAACCCTTGTAGAGGTGGTGGTGAGGCGATGACCCGTTTAGTCAATCAACAAATGGCTGTATCCAATTCCCAATCTGATGTTGAGTTTGATCTGGCTACCTACTTGAGTACCCAGCAGACTCTGGTTGAAGCCGCCCTGGATCGATCGATCGCCATTGTCTATCCAGAAAAAATTTACCAAGCCATGCGCTACTCCCTGATGGCAGGTGGAAAGCGGCTGCGTCCGATTCTCTGCCTAGCCACCTGTGAGTTGACCGGGGGCGCGATCGAGCAGGCAATGCCCACCGCCTGTGCCTTAGAAATGATCCACACCATGTCGCTGATCCACGACGATTTGCCCGCAATGGACAACGATGATTACCGTCGCGGCAAACTCACCAACCACAAAGTCTACGGAGAAGACATTGCTATCCTCGCCGGAGATGGGCTGCTTGCCTACGCCTTTGAATTCATCGCCACCCAAACCCCAGCCGTTCCCGCCGAGCGAGTACTCAAGGTGGTGGCGGCGATCGGACGAGCGGTTGGAGCAGCAGGCTTGGTGGGCGGACAAGTGGTCGATCTAGAATCGGAAGGCAAAACCGACGTTTCCATCGACACCCTCAACTTCATCCACCAACACAAAACCGCCGCCCTGCTAGAAGCCTCCGTCACCTCTGGGGCAATGCTGGCGGGTGCCCTGAATCTGACATCGCTCGGTTGACCCACTATGCCCAAGCCATCGGTCTGGCATTCCAAATCGTCGATGATGTTTTGGATATTACTGCCACCTCCGAGGAGTTGGGAAAATCTGCCGGAAAAGACATCCAAGCGCAAAAAGTCACCTATCCTAGCTTGTGGGGCATTGAAGAATCGAAACGGCAGGCAGACGAGCTGATCGCCACCGCGAAAGCCCAACTGGCTCCCTTTGGCGATCGCGCCCTCCCCCTAATGGCGATCGCCGATTTTATCACCGCTCGAACTCATTAGTGTAGAGATGCCACCCCTATGCAAGGCTTTAGTCAGATTTTCAACAATTACGTGTTGTGGGTTGCCGTGATCGCCTGCCTGCTAGCTCAGTTTCTCAAACTGGTGTTTGAGTTGGCGCGACATGGCAAGGTCAATTTCCGGACGTTAGTCGAAACGGGTGGGATGCCCAGCGCCCACTCTGCCCTGGTCACCGCCCTCGCCACTGGCGTCGGGCAGACAATGGGGTGGGAAAGCCCGGAGTTTGCCCTCGCCTGCATTTTTGCCGTGATTGTCATGTACGATGCCGCCGGAGTCCGCCAAGCCGCTGGCAAGCAAGCCCGCATCCTCAATCAAATCGTTGAGGAACTATTCCGGGAACACACCAGTTTCAACGAAGCCCGCCTGAAGGAATTGTTGGGGCATACGCCTGTGCAGGTGTTTGCAGGGTGTGCGTTGGGGGTGATGGTGTCGTGGTTGGCAGCGAGGGCGTATGCGTATTGAGTGATTAGCCATTAGCTTGATAGAGGTTGCTAATCGAGCACCGCTACGGTGGGGGTGAGCAGGATGGCACTGCGGCTATCGACCAGGACTGCGGTGAAATTATTATCGCTGAGGGTTTGCAGAATATCGGTGGCGATCGCCCGATCAGGTGTGTAAACTGCCAGCAAGAATGGGCGCTGTTGATAGGCAACCAAGCCAATCGGACGGGTGAGCAGTTGGTGCGCATCGATCGCCACTTCCGGTCGGTTGGCGTAGTCGATCAAGACGGCATAGCCATTTCCTAGAGGCTGGGGATCGTAGGCGGTGCTCTGGGGAGTAACCGTCGGGGGAGTTGTTGTCGCAGCAACCGATTCGATCGGTGTGGGAGTCACAGACAAAGTTGGAGTAGGGGTTGGAGTTGCTGTAGTGGGCGTAGCGTCTGACTCTGCCGGAGTTCCCATCAGAGCAGCCACCGACTCCGCTGGCGGAACCGTTGGGGGGAGGGAAGTGGCGGGAGCCGATTGCAACGGTGGCACCGTCACCGTGGGTGGGGGTGTGGTGCTACTGGGAAGAACAGGGGGGAGGGTTGCTAAGGGGATCGCCGATGCCGCAGGGGGTTCAACGGCGATCGCACTCCCACTCTCTTCGGGGGGACGCGCCACAAACGCCTGCAAGCCCTGCATCTCCGACAAGTACTGTGCCCACGAACTCGCCGTTTCCGCCGCCGTAAATCCGGCTACCCGCGTCACCTCCCGCCCTAAATAATTGCACACTGTCATCGTAGTATTGGGCGGCAGCGTCGCTTCCAATTGGGAGGACGTTTGGGGCGTTTGATTCAGCACCAACACCAACAACTCAGCGCCAACGGGGGGTTGACAGTCTGCAAGGGATTGGGCGATCGCCCGACTAGCGATTCCATCACTGGCGATCGCCAACGTCGCTAACACCAACCCCGCTCGAAACCATTGACCATACTTCATAGGTAAACACCAGCAACTAGGACGTTTGACCGAGACACACTACTGGTAGCGCACTAAATCAAAATTCTAACGAAAATCCCCTAGTTGAGCGAAACTTAGTCAGTGAATTGGCGGGTTCGATGCAAAACGTTACGATCGCCTGTACGCCATCCTACACTGGCATCATCGAGGCCAGCGGCTCAGGAATTGACGCTGACGGGGCTTGAAACTCGCCAGTAATCACATACTCCAACCGCAACTTCAACCAAGTAATAAACTGAGCATTGGTCGAAATCACCGCCACCGCAGGCTGAGGACACTGTGCCTTAATATCGGCAAACTCCGGTGCTGCCAAAAAAGCAGGCTGCTCCACCAGCCAAAAGTCAATCTCTTTGCTCTTTTCGGTGTAATGCCGCGTCCGCTCCTTTAGCACTTCCTCTAAAGGTTCTTCTTCCAACAAAAAGTGACGACTTGCTAGAACGTAGTAGTAGGTTTGCATGGTTCTTGTTTCAGTAGTAAGCAATTAGTGCGGTGTGCATCGTTCTCTAATCTCTCTAATCCCTTGTGGGGTGGGCATCTTGCCCGCCCAGCCCGGACGGGCAAGATGCCCACCCCACAAGAAATGGGTATTACCAGTTATCAAGTAACCCATCAGTGATTAACAATCCACCTTCATCCTTTCCCCTTCACCCTTCCCCCCTGATCGCCAATTTCATTTCCCGCACAGCTCGTTCCATGCCAACCAAACAAGCGCGACTAATGATGGTGTGTCCAATATTCAGCTCCTCCATCCCTTCGATACAGGCAACGGGATAAACATTCCAATAGGTCAGCCCGTGTCCGGCATTCACCCGTAGCCCAGCGGCGATCGCCTGTTTACATCCCTCCGCCAGTGTCTTTAGCTCTTGGGAACGGCTCAGTTCATTGGTTGCCTCGGCATAGCGCCCCGGTGTGTAGCTCGATGAACTGTGCCTCCACCGCCACCGCCGCCGCAATTTGATCCGGGTCGGCATCAATAAATAAACTTACAGGAATCTGCGCCGCTTGCAGCGTCGTCACCACCTCCGCCATTCGTAACTTTTGCCCCGCAATGTCTAAGCCGCCCTCCGTCGTCACCTCTTCTCGGCGCTCCGGCACCAGGGTGACATAATCGGGGTGGATGTCGAGGGCGATCGCCACCATTTCATCCGTCGCTGCCATTTCCAGATTTAGATGCGTCCGCACGGTTTGTCTGAGCAGTCGCACATCTCGATCCTGGATGTGACGGCGATCTTCTCGCAGGTGCACTGTGATCCCATCGGCTCCGGCTAGCTCCGCCAGCACCGCCGCCGCGATCGGGTTGGGTTCCACCGTTCGTCGGGCTTGACGCAGTGTGGCAATATGATCAATGTTGACACCCAGAGTAGGCAAGCTAGAAGACTCCTAAAACATTACTTATCGATCTTATCGGATGGAGTGGGAGTAAGTATAGCAGGTGGAAATGTCACGGTGAAGCCATTCGAGCCGCCTAACTTCTGGTCAGAACACGCTTGATCGGGAATACTATCGCTGTCAAATCCTCTGATTTTCCCCCTCCCATCCTTCGAGGTGCACCATGCTCTCCCACGGCATCTATACCCTGGCAAACGATGTGGTTTACGACCAACTGGTTGCCCTGCTCAACAGCATTGAAAACAATGTGGGCGATTTACCTGTGTGTGTGATTCCGTTTAACGACCAGTGCGATCGCGTTCGGCAAGCGATCCAATCCCGTCCCACCGTTTCCCTATTTGACAACCCAGAGGCAATCCAACGCTGGGAAACCTTTGCACAATCGGTTTGGTCAGCCCATCCCGCCGCCAAAACCCAAACCCGATCGCCGTGGGGCAAAGGACACCATCGCAAATTTGTTGCCTTCGATGGCATGTTCGATCGATTTGTCTTCTACGACGCCGATAGTTTGGCAATGGCACCGCTCGATCGGGTGTTTGCCAAACTCCACACCTACGACTTCATCTTCGACGACTGGGAACACAAAAAATCTCGCCAAACCGCCGCCCTAGACATCGCAAAAATCGAAGCGACCGGACGTTATCAAGAATCTGAGATTCGTCCCAAACTACACTGCTCTAGTTTTTTTGCCTCAAGAAAGGGACTATTTGATGCAACAGAATTGACTCAATTGCAACGTCAACTAATTCAGCAGCGGCAAGTTGAATGGATACCCCGCTGGTGGGATGATGCCTTTTATTCAACTATATGACTTTGTGCAGCGATCGCCCTTTTTTCAACTTCACCCTCAGCCCAGAAGGACGCGATCGCACTGGCAATTGTGCCAACGCCGATCCGTTTATCGAAGTCGATCGGGTTCTCTACAACCAGGAAGGGGCAAAACCAATCCATCGAATTCACTACATGGGCTATCCCCCCCAAGCCTTCACCCAACTAACGCTGGGAGAAGACGTAGAGATGCGCTACAAAGAAATTTTTCTCTACTACCGCTTTCTCAAACAACCTGACCGAATGCCACAAACATTAACTCCCCCCTCCTCCCTTACCAAAGTCCAGCGCCGCGTCAAACAATTGATCACAAAATTGCTCTCCTAATTCAAGGCTTGATCAGCAGCATTCAAAATGAAACTACACTACTACCGCTTCAAAAATGGCGTGGTCAACTTCGGGGATGATCTCAACGCCTATCTGTGGGAGAAATTGCTACCTAGGGTCTTCGATCGCAACGGCAACACGCTCTTTGTGGGCATCGGCACACTGCTCAACAACCATCTTCCCACTGCCAAAAAACCATCGTCTTTGGCTCAGGCGTTGGCTACGGGGAAGGATTGCCGACGATCGACCAAACCTGGACAATCTATTGCTTACGGGGATTGCTATCTGCCCAACGATTAGGCGTTTCCCCAGAACTAGCCCTGACCGATCCAGCCATTCTAGTGAAACGACTATTCCAATTACCGCCGCACTTGCAACCCTGCCACCATCCCATCTCCTACATGCCCCATATACGCCACGTACTTACCCACGATGGCGCTTGGCAGACGATCTGCGATCGCGCTGGCATCCATTTGATTGATCCGCGTGGCTCCAGCGAAGCCGTGTTAACCGCCATTGCCCAAACCGATGTATTGCTCACCGAAGCCATGCATGGGGGCGATCGTCGCCGATGCCCTGCGAGTTCCCTGGGTTCCGATTTCCACCCACGCTGCCATTCTCCCTTTCAAATGGCAAGATTGGTGCTCATCTGTCAACCTGCCCTACCAACCCCGCTATATCTTGCCCCATCGATCGCTCTACAGTCCCGGTTACGGCATCCGTTCCTCCCTGCGTCACGGCTTCTCCTGCTTCAAACAATCCCCATTCACCGTTGTCAATTGGTTAACCGATGCCTCCTTAGATGGCGTCGCCCACCAGCTCCAGTACATTGGCAAAACCGCTCAACCCATGCTCAGCCCAGACTCCGTATCGGAACAGTTGATCGTCAAATTAGAGGAAAAAATTGGGCAATTTAAAACCGATCTAGCCAACGGGTTGTTCAACCATGCCTAAAGTCAGCGTTTGCATTCCGACCTTTAATCGATCGCATCTGTTGCCCTTTGCGATCGATAGCGTACTGCGCCAAACCTACAGCGATTGGGAATTGATCGTCTGTGATGACGGTTCCACCGACGACACCGCTAAGTTCATGGCAATGCTAAGCGACGATCGCATCCGCTACCTGCGCCATCCCCACAACATTGGCAAAAGCAACAACATGCGGGCTGGCTTTGAAGCCGCCACTGGAGAATATTTTCTCAAATTTGACGACGACGATCGCCTCACACCCGAATTCCTAGAACGCACCTGTGCCATCCTAGATCAGCATCCAACCGTCGATTTTGTTGGAACCGACCACTGGATTATTAACGCTCAGCACCAACGGGACGAAGCCGCCACCGCCTCTAATTCTCAGAAATGGCAACGGACTTCGTTAGCAGCAGGCAATGTGGAGAATTTGTTAGAAGTCGTGTTTGTCCACCAAAGTTTTCAAATCGGCGCAACCTTGTTTCGTCACGCTGCCTTGCGACAGGTGAACTTCATGCGTCCCGATTGGCAGAACTGCGAGGACAACGATCTATTCGTCCGCCTCGCCCTCGCCCACAAAACCGCCTACTACCTGCCCGATCGCCTGATGGAATACCGGGTTCACCCCGAACAACAGGGAACTCAACGGGCGATCGCCTATCTCACCGACAAAATTCGCTACCTCGAAAGCTTTGAGTTTCCCTCAAACGAATTGGAAACAATTCGGCGATCGCGCCTAGCCGAATCCCAACTCCTCCTGGGATTGCGATTAGTGGAAGTGGGAGAGGATCACCAAGGGCGATCGCTGTTGCAAAGGGGGCGATCGGCTTCCGCTAGCAAGGCGCACGTAGGGTTATGGCTTTCCCGCTTGCCGTTGAGCCTGCGTCAGCCGATTTATCAATGGATTCGACGGTAGGAGTATGGCATTGCCCCCCCCTACAGGACGTTGTGAAAATCGTTGTAATCAATGTAGCGATGCCCATCGGGCGCATCGTGGAAAATATCGACAAATCGCTATCCCACAAGATTTCCTGCGCCGTGTAAACATGGCGAG
>JAAUSV010000247.1 GCA_012032525.1 Leptolyngbyaceae cyanobacterium SL_7_1 | reverse complement strand
ATTGGGCAATGCTGCAAGGGCGCGATGTCCTCTCTGGGCAGTTTGATGTGATTGTCTGTGACGGGTTTGTTGGCAATGTCCTGCTAAAATTTGCCGAAGCCGTGGGCGAGATTATGCTACAAATCCTGCGGGAAGAACTTCCCCAGGGATGGCGCGGCAGCGTTGGCACCGCCTTCCTCAAGCCCAACCTGCGGCGGATCAAACAGCGGGTCGATCATGCCGAACACGGCGGCGGACTACTATTGGGAGTAGACGGGATTTGCATCATTAGCCACGGCAGTTCCCAAGCGCCTTCGATTTTCAACGCGGTGCGGTTGGCAAAAGAGGCGGTGGATCATCAAGTGCTCGATCGAATTCGCTCTCAATATCGAGAGGCGGCGGTTGCAGTTGTAGATGGTGCGGCGTCTGCCCAGGCTAATGGTGATGAGAGTATGGACTGATGGCACAAGACGGAAATATAGGACTTGCAATCATCGGCAGTGGCTCATCGGTGCCACTCCTTGGGCTGGATAATCAGGCGCTCAGCCAGGTCGTCGATACCTCCGATGAGTGGATCGCCTCACGCACGGGCATTCGATCGCGCCGTTTGGCTTCTCCGGTCGAATCCTTGCGATCGATCGCCACCGAAGCTGCTAAAAACGCCCTGGAGATGGCAGGCGTGCCCGCCGCCGAGGTCGATCTGATCTTGCTGGCAACGTCAACTCCCGACGATCTGTTTGGCACTGCCTGTCAGATCCAAGCCTCGCTAGGAGCCACCCAAGCCGTGGCATTTGACCTGACCGCCGCCTGCTCTGGGTTCGTGTTTGGTATGGTGACTGCCGCGCAGTTTATCCGCACGGGCGCTTACAAAACGGTGGTGCTCATTGGGGCAGATATTCTCTCGCGCTGGGTCGATTGGGGCGATCGCCGTACCTGTGTTCTATTTGGAGACGGGGCGGGAGCCGTTGTGCTCCAAGCCACGCCAGCGCGAGACGGATTCCTTGGCTTTGAGTTGCGCAGTGATGGTACGCTAAATCACTCTTTGAATCTGGCATACCAACCCCAACCCCAAGCACTCACCGGAGGCGTCGCTGTTAGCCAAGGTACGTTCCACCCCATCACCATGAATGGGCAGGAGATCTATCGGTTTGCGGTGAAAAAAGTCCCTGAAGTCATCGAAAAAGCCCTCTTCCGCGCCAATCTCACGGTTGATCAGATCGATTGGCTACTGCTCCACCAAGCCAACCAGCGGATTCTCGATGCCGTTGCCGATCGCCTGGGCATCCCGGCTGACAAAGTAATCAGCAACATGGCAGCCTACGGCAACACCTCCGCCGCCTCCATCCCCCTAGCCCTCGATGAAGTGGTGCGATCGGGCAACGTTCGGGTAGGCGATACGATCGTTGCCTCCGGATTTGGCGCTGGATTGAGTTGGGGGGCGGCGATTTTTCAGTGGGGTAGATAGGGTCTATTTTACCTCTCTTGTGGGGTGGGCACTTGCCGCCCAGTCCGGGCGGGCAAGCTGCCCACCCCACAAGAATTTGCTAACCGCTAAATTTCCTATTAAAACAATGACCAAAACAGCATGGGTATTTCCTGGACAGGGTTCACAGGCGATCGGCATGGACGCCGGATTAGCCGATCTGCCAATGGCTACTCAACGCTTTCAGCAGGCGGAAGCAATTTTAGGTTGGTCTGTGCCAGGGATTTGTCAAGATCTAGATCACAAACTCTCCAACACGCTCTACACCCAGCCCTGTCTGTATGTGGTTGAAAGCATCTTGGTAGATGCCCTGAAGCAGCGGGGAGAGAACCCCGATTTAGTTGCAGGGCACAGTTTAGGAGAATATGTCGCCCTCTATGCGGCAGGCGTGTTCTCATTTGAGGCGGGCTTGGAACTGGTGAAGCGGCGAGCGGAGCTGATGAGTGCGACGTCGAATGGCATGATGGCGGCGCTAATTGGCTTCGATCGCGACCAACTTGACCAACAAATTCAGCAAACCCCCGATGTGGTGTTGGCTAACGACAACAACCCAGCTCAGGTGGTGATTTCCGGCACGATCGCCGCCGTAGAGACCGTGCTCTCCCAAGTCAAAGCCAAACGAGCCGTGAAACTAAATGTCAGCGGAGCCTTCCACTCCCCGCTGATGGCAGACGCCGCCGCCGAGTTTCAACCCGTGCTCGATCGCGTTTCCTTTGCTCCTGCCACCATTCCCGTGCTCTCCAATGTCGATCCTACCCCCGCCATGGAAGCAGCCATACTAAAGGATCGCCTGTCCCGCCAAATCACAGGTTCCGTCCGCTGGCGAGAAATCTCACTGCAACTTCCCCAGGAAGGGGTACAAACCGTGGTAGAAATAGGTCCAGGAAATGTGCTGACTGGATTAATCAAGCGCACCTGTACGGATTTGGCATTAAAGAATATCAGTGGGTCTGTTGATTTGTCAGCGATTAGCAATTAGCTGTTAGCTGATCGCTAATTGCTATTGTGCCAACCAATCTAACCAAAGCCCCTAATCCCCCTATGCCCCACCTCCGCGAACCTGGCATCAACCTGCTGTTTTATCACTTGTTTAAGTGGTCGATCGTCAGCCCAATGCTCTACAGCTATTTTCGCGGACGGGTGTATGGGGCAGAGCAGGTGCCAAAGCAGGGGGCGATCGTCGTCGTCAGCAACCATGCCAGTGATTTTGACCCGCCTTTGCTCTCCTGTGCGGTGCAGCGTCCCGTCTCCTATATGGCAAAGGAAGAGCTGTTTCAAGTTCCAGTCCTCAGCCAAGCGATTCAGTTATATGGAGCCTATCCCGTGAAGCGGGGGTCGCCCGATCGCAGTGCCATCCGTGCCGCCCTGACCCAGTTAGAAGCAAATTGGGCAGTGGGCATTTTCCTATCGGGAACGCGCACCCCCGACGGTCGCATCCCCTCTGCCAAATTGGGAGCGGCGATGCTCGCTGCCAAAACCCAAGCCCCGCTGCTTCCCGTTAGCCTGTGGGGAACCCAAGGAATTTTGTCGAAAGCATCAGCCATGCCCCGATCGGTTCCCATTACTATTCGCATTGGTTCGGCGATCGCCCCACCCACCACCACCGATCGGGCTGAGTTAGAAGCGGTGACTCAGCAATGTGTGGAGGCGATTCATCAGCTGCACGATCGAGGGCGGTAAGAAACGCTAGCCATCGATCTTCACAAGAAGTTCACAATCCGATCGCCCATTTAACCACAGTTTTCTATATAACCAAAGTGGCGATCGATTCATGCAGCCAACTCTATGGATTCGATGATAGAGTCTCGCTGCCATGCCTGCTTCCTGTCAAGATAAAGGTGGGAGATTGTCGTTGAACTGCATCGATTGGGTTCAACTGGCGATCGTTCCATCCCAAATCATCCTGATGAAAGCGTTTAACCCATGAACGGTTAGGGAATGGGGCATCCCATTTGCACAGCGCAATTCCTTGACTAGGAATTGAACAACCGCGTGGCACCCTGCTCAGGGACAAAATTGGGTTAGCTTTCCTAAATTTTGTCAATGCTTCTCTGGATACTGAACCATGAAATTGCTTGATCTAAGCCCAGATAGTTCGCTAGACGATTCCTCTGTCGAAGTCCAAGACCGCATCCTTGCAGCGATCGATGTGGGCACCAATTCCATTCACATGGCAGTGGTTCAGATCCAACCCGATATTCCCAGTTTTCGGATTATTGCCAGGGAAAAGGCAACCGTCCGACTGGGCGATCGGGAAAAACTTACGGGTAAGCTCACCCCAGAGGCAATGGAGCGAGCGGTGGCAGCCCTGCGGCGGTGTCAAGAGGTGGCAACTAGTCTCCATGCCGAAGCGGTGATCGCAGTGGCTACCAGTGCGGTGCGCGAAGCTATCAACGGACGAGAATTTCTCAAACGGGTCGAGGATGAGTTGGATCTGACGATCGACTTGATCTCTGGACCCGAAGAAGCCCGCCGTATTTATCTAGGCGTGCTGTCGGGGATGGATTTCAGCAACCAACCCCACGTCATCATTGATATCGGCGGGGGTTCCACCGAGCTGATTTTGGGAGATGGGCACGAACCCCGATCGCTCAGCAGCACCAAGGTGGGAGCGGTGCGGCTAACCGCCGAAATGGTGACGACCGACCCGATTAGCGGGGAGGAATTTAGCTATGTCCAAGCCTACGTGCGCGGGATGTTGGAGCGATCGATCGAAGATCTGCAAGCCCATCTCAAACCGGTTGAGCGCCCCCGTCTAGTTGGCACCTCTGGCACGATCGAAGCCCTCGTCACCCTCAGCGCCCGTGAAAAACTCGGTTTCATTCCCACGCCATTGAGTGGGTATGAGATGAGCCTCAAGGATCTACGCGATCTGGTGAACCGTCTGCGCAAACTCAGCTATGCAGAACGAGCAGCCCTACCAGGAATGTCGGAGCGGCGATCGGAAATCATCATTGCCGGAGCCTTGATCTTGCAGGAAGCCATGACCCTGTTGCACCTAGACTCCATCACCGTGTGTGAGCGATCGCTGCGCGAAGGGTTGGTGGTCGATTGGATGCTCACCCATGGGCTGATTGCCGATCGCCTACGGTTTCAACGCTCGATCCGCCAGCGCAGTGTGCTAAAGATCGCCCGCAAATACCACGTGAATCTGCCCCACGGCAAACGAGTGGCTAGCTTTGCCCTCAGCCTGTTTGATCAAACCCAGGGGCTACTGCACCAGTGGGGCGATACCGAACGAGAACTGCTGTGGGCAGCCGCCGTATTGCACAACTGCGGGCATTTTGTCAGTCATTCCGCCCACCACAAGCATTCCTATTACTTGATCCGCCACGGCGATCTGCTGGGCTATACGGAGGTGGAAGTGGAGGCGATCGCCAACCTCGCCCGCTATCACCGCAAAAGCCCACCCAAAAAAAGCACCCCAACTACCGTAGTTTGGGGAATAAGCAACTCCGTAGAATGATCGATCAACTCAGTGCCCTGTTGCGGTTAGCCGTTGCCCTCGATCGACGACAGATCGGTGCCATTCAGGCGGTGAATTGTGAGTACCACCCCGACCTCAAACAACTCCAACTCAACCTACAAGCCACCTCATTAGGAGACAATTGCTCCCTGGAGCTGTGGAGTTTGAACTATAAGAAAGAGTCGTTTGAGACGGAGTTTGGCATCGAGTTGGTGCCGATGCTGGAACCGAAAAATTAGGCGCTACCCGTAAAGGCAATGTCGGGAAACTTGGCTTGCGCCTCTGACATCGGTTGGCGCTTGCCTTCCTCTTGCCAATAGTTGATCACTTCCGTTGCTTGGTTGAGGATTTCGACGCGATCGCTTTCCGAAATCCAATGCTTTGCTTCTAGCTCAGTTTTCAACTGTTCCCAGGCGTCATTGCGGGGCCAAAAAAAAGTAGGAAGTCAAAGGACTCGTCCCCTTGCCGACCACCTGATCCACCGCCAACGCCACATTTTGCTCAAGCCAGAGCACTTTTAGGATGAACTTGGACAATCTAAACCTCCATTAAGCCATGTTGTCTGAACGCTCTAATCTTTTATGATAGGTCACAGATTTCTATCTGGCTAATCAACTCGGGATAACCAATGAAACACGCGATCGTCGTTTTTGATATCGACGGGGTGCTTCGAGATGTGAGCGGTTCCTATCGCCGTGCCCTCGCAGATACCGTCGAACACTTTACCGCAGGAGCCTATCGTCCGACTACAGCAAATATTGACACGTTAAAGAACGAGGGAATTTGGAATAATGACTGGGAGGCGTCACGGGAACTAATCTATCGCTATTTTGAGGCGCAGGGGCGATCGCGCACCCAGCTCGACCTCGATTATGACCAACTGATCGCCTTCTTCCAGCACCGTTACCGGGGCACGACAGCGGACGACCCCAGTCAATGGACGGGCTATATCTGCAACGAACCGCTGCTACTAGAATCGACCTATCTGGAGCACTTGCACCAAGCAGGTTTTGTTTGGGGCTTTTTTAGCGGTGCGACCCGTGCCTCCGCCACCTACGTCCTACACCATCGGTTGGGAGTCAATCGCCCACTGCTAGTGGCGATGGAAGATGCACCGGGCAAACCCGATCCCACGGGTTTAGTACAAATTGTGCGGCATTTGGAAAAAACGGTTGCCCAAATGCTGCCAGTGCTCTACGTCGGCGATACCGTAGCCGACATGCAAACCGTGCAAAACGCCCACCAGCAGTACCCTAGCCAATCCTGGATCGGGGTAGGCGTGATTCCTCCCCATGCCCAGACTAGCGCAGAGTATGCTGAGCAGTATGCCGATAAGCTGACGGCGGCAGGAGCTGCGATCGTGCTTCCAAATGTGCAGGGATTGACGGCTGATTGCATTCAAGCGCTGTTGTAGTAGATCCTCTGGCTGCGGCAGATCCCTTGGCTGCGGCAGATCCCCGGCTTTTTAAGAAAAGCCGGGGATCTAGGGAGTTAAAGTAGAGCCGCGATCGTGCGGTTGGCTTGCTGTTCGTAGCTGCCGCCAAATTGATTGAAGTGGTTGAGGATGTGGTAGAGGTTGTAGAGGTGCTTGCGGCGTTCGTATCCCGGTTCTAATGGGAACGCCAGGTGGTATGCCTTGTAGAAATCAGTGGGGAAGGTGCCAAATAGCTCGGTCATGGCTAGATCGACCTCGCGATCGCCAAAATAAACCGCCGGATCAAAAATCACGGGTTCCTCTAACTTGGTGACAGCCGCATTGCCCGACCATAGATCGCCGTGCACCAAGGAGGGAATGGGGTTGTGTCCAGCCAATAGTTCAGGAATCTGAGACAGCAATCGGTCTCCATCCGGGAAATGCCCGCCCCGCTGCTTTGCCTGACGCAGTTGGTAGCCCAACCGATGGTCTGTAAAAAACTCTACCCAATTAGGCGTCCAGGGATTGGGTTGGGGAATAAAGCCGATCGTATTGTTTTGCTGCCAGCCAAACCCCCTGTCACTGTTGACCCGATGCAACGCAGCTAGGTTTTTGCCCAACTCCTGCCACGATCGATGCGTCCCATACCCCAAATCCAACCATTCCAGCACCAAGTAGGCAGAACCATCGGCAGTTCCCCAACACACTGGCTGGGGCACCCGTACGGTTTTGGTTGCCTCCATCTGCCGCAACCCCAACGCTTCAGCTTCAAACATGCCAATCCGCACGGCTTGATTGAGTTTGACGAAATAGGCACGACTGCCATCGACTAGTGCGTAGGCTTGGTTGACACTGCCGCCTCCCACAGGACGCTGGTGACTCGCCGTAAAGGTGGCGCCCGTCACCTGGCTAATGTGCTGGGCAATCTGATTCCACATGCCATTCCCCCTGATTGCGGCTAACCTTCCTATGGAGTGCCCGGTTGAACGGTTACGACCCCATACCGTTCGGACGACAGATAGCGTTGGGCAGCGGCTTGCAGGTCGTGTATGGTCAAGGCATTAATGTAGCTGAGGTAATCTAAGGCGGGCGTTAGCTCTCCCGTGACCGCTTGGTAGTAGCCATACAAACTGGCGCGATCGCTCGGCGTCTCGCAGCCAAAGGTGTAGCGGTTGATCACCAGGGTTTTGATCCGTTCCAGTTCTTCGACAGACACCAGTTCCGTTTGCAACCGCTGGATGTGGTGGGCGATCGCCCCCTCCACCTGCTCCAGGTTCTCACTGGGCAACTGGGCAGAAATGTAGAACAACCCCTGCGCCGTGTAGGTCATGTTGCTGACCGAAACGCTAGAGACGAGTTGCTGTTCTTCCCGTAACTCCCGCACTAGGCGGGCAGGTGCGCCGCTGTCCCAACACCCACGTCAGCATGTCTAGGGCGTAGGTCT
>JAAUSV010000246.1 GCA_012032525.1 Leptolyngbyaceae cyanobacterium SL_7_1 | reverse complement strand
TTTTGGCGATCGCTTCCTTCACAGGCTTTGGCGTAGACTCAACCAAATCCTTTGCTTCCTTCAGACCCAAGCCAGTCAACTCACGCACTGCCTTGAGCACTGCGATCTTCTTGTCAGCCGGAACCTCTTCCAAGATCACGTCAAATTCGGTTTGCTCCTCCACTTCTTCGGCGGGAGCTGCTGCCGCACCCATGCCGGGCATTGCCATTGGCATCATCATGCCACCACCTACGGGGGCAGAGGCATCTACACCAAAGGCTTCTTCAATCTGCTTAACCAACTCAGCCGCTTCTAACAAGCTGAGGGATTTTAGCTGTTCCAAAATTTCGTCGGTTTTAGTAGACATGGTAATTCTCCAATTGTGGGATAAATAGTAAACACATCAATCCGATAGCAACCCTTAACTGGCTGCATCTTCCTTTTCGGATACGGCTTTGATCGCCCGTACCAGCGATGAGGGAACTTCTCGAATTCCCACTGCCACTTTCTTAGGAACGGCATTAAGACTGACGGCAAGCTTGGTAGGCAACACATTTAGTGCACCTGCAATCTGTGCCATCAATTGTTCCTTAGACGGCAATTCGGTGACGGCTTTGATATCGTCCTCGCTCAGTGCCCGTCCTTCCATGACCCCACCACGAATGGTGGTTTTCTTGGTGGCTTTCTGAAAATCTTGGTAGGCTTTAACCGCTCCACCAATGTCATCCCTCAGTAGCAAAAACGCGGACGACTCTTTGCAGAATTGCGTCATGGCTTCCCAGGATGGGTCGCCCTCCACCGCAATCCGCATGAGGGTGTTTTTTGTGACTTTGCAGTCGGTTCCCGTTGGGCGCAACCGTCTACGTAGATCCGTGATCTCAGAAACAGTTAGCCCCTGGTAATCGATGACGATCGCCAACTGCGCATCGCTCAAACTCTCTTTCAGTTCTGCGACGATCGCCTGCTTATCCTCTAGTGTTCTCCCCATGTTGTACTCACCTCCTTAATGTGGGTTAACTCACTAAACTTGTGCCTCCCCATAAACCAAAGACCCCGGCATGTGCGCCGAGGTCTTGCAGATTATCCCCAACGTCTCCATTCACTGGAAACGTTTCTAAGGAAACAGTGCAAACCTCGGCAGGATATTAAGCTGTTCGCGCCTGCTGTCTTTGGTTTCGCTATTTAATTGGGGATTGGTTCAATACTTGACTCCCGATTTAAATTTGAGCAATCGAGCACTAAACAACCTGCTCCGTTAAGCAAGCTCGTTTGTCTTCATGTCCCGTAGAGTATTGACATCGACTTGGATAGACGGTCCCATCGTCGCCGCTACGTACATGGTGCGCCAGTATCGACCCTTTGCACCCGACGGGCGGTTGCGATCGATGGTTTCCTGCAACGCTTTCAAGTTCGTCAGCAGATCCTGCGGGCTAAGGATGCTTTGCCAAACAGGACGTGGACGATGCCTGTGCGATCGGCGCGAAACTCTAGTTTACCCGCTTTAAACTCTGAAATGGCTTGAGCCACATCAAAGGTGACGGTGCCCCCCTTGGGGGAAGGCATCAAACCGCGAGGTCCCAGCAATCGTCCCAGCTTTGCAACCTGGGGCATCACATCCGGGGTTGCGATCAGGACATCAAAATCGAGCATCCCTTTCTGGATCTCATCAATCAACTCTTCTGAGCCTACCAAATCAGCACCAGAAGACGATGCCTCCGTCACCTTTTCTCCACGGGCAATTACGGCTACACGAATCACCTGCCCGGTGCCCTTGGGCAACGCCACAGTAGTTCGCAGTTGCTGGTCGGTGTACTTGGGGTCAATTCCCAAGCGGATGTGTGCCTCCGCGGACTCTGAAAACTTTGCAGTGGCTGTATCCTTCAGCAACTGCATCGCCTCCATGGGGTCGTAGGCACGTTCCTCAACTTTCTTTTGCAGCTCTTGCAAGCGACGAGATACTTTGCGCGTCATCAGCTCTCCTTGGGGTAATAGCGAGATCAATCTCTCCCCCAGTTAATGTGAATGGAATAGACGATTCTTTGAGAATCAGCTTGTAATTGTAACACCCATATTGCGGGCTGTGCCCTCAATAATATTCATAGCTGCCTCGACATCGTTAGCATTGAGGTCAGGCATTTTGGTTTGAGCGATCTCCTGCAACTGAGCACGGGTAATCGAACCCACTTTTTTCTTGTTGGGTTCACCAGAACCCCGCTCGATCCCGGCTGCTTTCTGAATTAGAACCGAAGCCGGGGGCGTTTTTAACACAAAGGTGAAACTGCGATCTTCAAAACCGAAATTTCGACCGGAATCACTAAGCCAACTTGATCCGCTGTGCGAGCATTGTATTCTTTGCAGAACATCATGATGTTGACCCCATGCTGACCTAATGCTGGACCAACTGGAGGGGCAGGGTTTGCCTTACCTGCGTTCAACGCCAATTTAATAATTGCAACTACCTTCTTTGCCATTGAATTTCTAACTCTGCTTTTGAACCTGATTAAATTCCAACTCTACGGGCGTATCTCGTCCAAAAATAGACAGCAACGCCTTCAGCTTGCTGCGCTCAGGGCTGACCTCGATTACTTCTCCTTCAAAGTCCTTAAATGGACCAGAAAGCACTAGAATCTTGTCTCCGGCTGCCATGTCAATCTTGACCACCGCTTTCTGTTCCTGAGTCTGCTTGAAGATCCGCTCCACCTCTGCTGCCCCCAGCGGCAGCGGTTTCACGTGACCCCGCCCACGCCCATAGCGGCGCTTTTGCTCAGCTCCGACGAAGTTAATCACATTGGGAGTATTTTTAACTACCTGCCACGTGTCATCGTCCATCACCATTTTTACCAAGACATAGCCAGGAAAAACCTTCTCAGCACTTTCCTTTGGCTTACTACCCCGCTGCTGCTTTAGTACAGGGGTTTGGGGAATTTCGATTTGGAAGATTCGGTTGGCAACGTCCAGGGTTTGGATGCGCTGCTCTAGGTTGATCTTGACGCGATTTTCGCAACCCGATGCTACCTGAACGGCGTACCAGCGAGATCCCTGAACGAGAGGATTTTCCTCCCCGTCCTCCAATGGTCTTAGATCGTCTGATTCATCCGACGTGAGCACCATCAAAATACCTGCCCAGAAGCCCAACTAAAGAACTTGTCGATTAGATAAATCAAAGAAGCAGACAGGCTAACCATAAGAATAACGGCGATCGATTCGCTGATCAGTTGTTGGCGACTGGGCCACACAACTTTATCAAGCTCCTCCCTTGTACCCTTGAGGAAGCTAACTAGGCTAAACCCTTCTCCTGCTTCTGATTGGGTCGGCTCACTCTTCTTAGTAGCCTCTTCTTTTTTAACCGCTTCTTCCTTAGCCACACTGTCCTCGTTGCCCTTTGGCGCAAATGCTAGCAATCAATCGAGCGCGCCCTGGAGGACTCGAACCCCCGACATCAGGTTTTGGAGACCTGCGTTCTACCAACTGAACTAA
The DNA here is from genome assembly GCA_012032525.1 of Leptolyngbyaceae cyanobacterium SL_7_1. Classification (GTDB taxonomy): domain Bacteria; phylum Cyanobacteriota; class Cyanobacteriia; order Elainellales; family Elainellaceae; genus JAAUSV01. Next base: position 4,400 of record JAAUSV010000246.1, on the reverse strand, counting down.
GAGCGCAAGATTTGGCAATGCCTTACTTAGTCTAGCAGTTAGTTTGGCGATCGCTGCCCTGTTTTTAGTAATTCACTAATAACAGCAACGGGTCAAGCCAACTACCAGCTAAATAATGCCTTGTCTGGTTAGAGCGCCCGATCGAAGCGTTGCTTCAAGCGAGTTGCTTTGCCCACCCGATCGCGCAGGTAATACAACTTAGCACGACGTGCTTTGCCTCGGCGCAGGACTTGAATGTTGGCGACACGAGGGGAATGGATTAAGAAAACCCGTTCTACGCCGACGCCTTGAAAGATCCGACGAACGGTAATGGTTCATTGATGCCACCATTCCGCTTGGCAATGACGGTGCCTTCGTAGGGCTGAACCCGCTCTTTGCCGCCTTCTTGAATGACAACGCCCACTTTGACGGTATCGCCAACGTGAATGATGGGGAGGTTACTTTTTAGCTGCTCTGCCTCAATTGAGCGAATCAGCTCTGCGGCATGAATACTCATAGAATTTCAACTAAAGTCACAATCTCTAATACTACTATAGTGATCTGTTTTCAGTCTAGTGTGTGTTTAAAGATTTAGTTAGGGTTCACTGGTATACCATTCATGGGTAGGGTGGGGTGGATAGGGAGGAGCAACCATGAAACTCACACTATGGCAGATTCCATTGTTGATCGTGGTGGGACTGGCGATTTGGGGATGGTCGGGGTTTGCGGAGGCAAAGGCGATCGCCTCTCCCGCCAATCAACATATGGTGACGGAAGTAACGATTCATTTAGGAACTGAAACGGGGGAGTTGGTGTTTAGCCCCAATCAGTTGCAGTTTGAAGCGGGTAAGAAATACAAACTGGTGCTAGACAATCCCAGTCCTCAGAAGCACTACTTCACGGCTAAGGATTTTGCGGATGCTATCTGGACGCAGAAGGTGGAGGCGGGGGATGTGGAGGTGAAGGGGGGCGATTCATGAGTTGGAGTTGAAGCCGGGGGCAGTGGCGGAGTGGTTTTTTTGTGCCCTTAAAGAGTGGAAGGTTTGAGTTACGTTGTTCGATTCCGGGACATGGGGAGGCTGGGATGATGGGGGAGATTGGAATCGCTGGTTGAGGAATGAGCAATTTTTTCTCTGTTGGTTCTTCTCTGTTGTTGATGAGATATGGGCTGTGAAAATGTCGGATTTTTCCGAGCCTTGGGGGGAACCCCCAAACCCCCGTTTTGATTGGTAAATGTGGAGACTTATTTTGCGATCGCTAAGACCTGTTGGGCGATCGCCCAGATCACCTGCTGATCGCCTTGGGGACTGAGGTGAATGTGATCGCGATAGAGCGCTTTGGGAGTGGGTTGGGTGTTGAATGGTACTAGGAAATCTAGGTAGGGAAGTTGGGAGCGGTGGGTGAATTCCAGGAGCCGTTCTCTAGCTCGGACTTCGTAATCCCGTGGGTTGGACGGAGCTAACTCTCTGAGTAACGGAGTCATGGCTACGAGCATGGCGGCGTTGTTTTGTTGGGCGATCGCCTGAATTTGGGCGATCGCGTCTAAGTTTGCCCAACTCGATCGCCCTTTTCGGCTTGAATGGCTTGCAACTCTACGGAGGGATGGGGTTTGAGCAGGTAGCGTTGCACCACTTCGGCAAGGGCGGCGATCGGTTTGCGATCGGGATAGTTGCGATCGTGTCCCACGGGCAACGATGTGGGAGCTGTGCCAAACAGATCATCGGTGTTGATCAGCAACACAATTACCTGTGCTTCAAAGCAGCCAAATTTTTGTAAATAAGCCAATTCGTTGCGGGGCGACCAGGAGTTGGCTGAGGCGTTGAGCACTTCTACCCGCTGCAAGTTTGGATCGATGGAGTGGAGTAATGGTTGTAGCTGTTGTTCTAACTGGTGGGAAAGAATGTTTGGCTGATCTGTCCACCAGCCGCCATTGGCGATCGAGTCTCCCAACAACAAAACTCGTAGGGTATTAGCTGGACGAGTTGGGTTGATCTGTTCTCCGCGCATGGAGTATTGATTGATCCGAATACGATTGCCAAATCGGCGCACGGTTTGATTGGGGGCTAACACGTATCCAAGTTGGGGATCGGCTTGATAGAGTAACGGGTTGCCAAATCCGAACAGGAGTCGCAAGCCAAGTTCGATCAATAGTCCAAACCCAATCAGCACGATGACACTGATTAAGATGCTTTTCATGCCATGCTCTCCATTGGATTGGGCGATCGCTACCAGTACGGTAATTGCTGTTTGCCAGTATGCCCCTTCAGTTCAAAAATTACTAACCAGAAAAATGATTTAAACCCACAGTGCCAAAGATCCCCGGCTTCTCGAAGAAGCCAGGGATCTAATGCTTGGGAACAGCCCAACAACAATTCTTGGTGACGATGCTTGGCAATACCAAATCCTTACTAGACTTACATCTTGCCTTTTTGCATCACTTCCTGCAAATGATGGCGAATTTCTTGAATTTGCTCTGTGTCGCGCTGTTTTAATTGTTGGAACAGCTCAACACAGGGTTGGGAGCCAATTTCTTGGGCGTCACGAATGTAGGTGTCGTATGCTTTGACTGCTTCTGCCTTGTTGTGCAGAACGGTTAACAAGTCGTATTCCAGGTTGCTGATGGTTTGCGAATTTGTCGTTGCTTGCATGACATGCCTCCGTTAATGTAGAACCCTTGCTCAATTCAGGGTTGCATCTACGGTGATTTAATCCTGGGCAAAGTTCATCTGTCTAAAGGAGAAAGCAGTCTAGATAACAATTTTGCCAAGCGATTAGCCACCACTGACGGGTGGAATCAAAACCACTTCATCCCCATCCTGCAACACTGTTTGTGGTTCAACAAACTGTAAATTAACCCCAAATCGAGTCAAACTCCGCCATCGATCGAGTTCTGGATGCTCAGCGATCAGGCGATCGCATACCTCCACCACCGTTGTCCCTACTGGCATCTCCCACTGCAACTCTGGGACACCATAGGCGTCTTGGTAAGCCGCAAACAGTTTGACGGTGATGTGTAGGCGATCGCTGGGCATAGGATGAATTTGGGTAGGTGGGTGCTGGTCGTTGCAGCGGCAAGGCTTACCTTGATCATGACTGACAATCTGCTTGGTGATCAAGACAGACAGTGGCAAAATTGAGTATTGCAATCTGCGAAAGACAAGCGAGAAATTTTATGACAATGCTCCCTGCACTCAAAACTGCCTTTAGCCAAGGGCGTGTACTGAAGGTAATTAGTGGATTGGCAACGATTGATCCGGTGCGAGTTGCCGCAACTGTGAAAGCTGCCGATCGCGGTGGTGCCACCTTTGTAGATATTGCAGCGGTTCCTGAATTGATCCAACTAGCGCGACAACTCACCCGCCTCCCCATCTGTGTCTCTGCGATCGAGCCAGAGAAATTTGTCATGGCAGTGGATGCAGGCGCAGATTTGATTGAAATCGGTAACTTCGACAGTTTCTATGCCCAAGGACGCCAGTTCTCAGCGGCGGAGGTGTTGGACTTGACCCGACAAACCCGATCGCTCCTCCCCACAATCACGCTGTCAGTCACGGTTCCCCACAGGCTGGAACTGGATCAACAGGTGCAATTGGCGGAGGAGTTGGTCAATGCCGGAGCCGACATTATTCAAACCGAGGGCGGCACCAGTAGCCATCCTCACCATGCAGGCACATTGGGATTGATCGAAAAAGCGGCACCCACCTTGGCGGCGGCGTATGAAATTTCCCGTGCGGTGGCTGTGCCTGTGTTGTGTGCATCGGGGATTTCTAATGTGACGGCTCCACTGGCGATCGCCGCTGGAGCGGCTGGAGTTGGAGTTGGCTCAGCGATCAACAAGCTAAATGACGAAGTGGCAATGGTAGCAGCGGTGCGCGGGTTGGTAGAAGCCTTAGCACAGGTGAGTCGATCGACGGTGAATGTGTAGTCAGGCGGTCGCAATCAGGCATCGGAAGCGAAAACAGTCATGAAGACCCAGTACTACGTAGCCACAAGTCTTGACGGATTCATCGCTACCGAAGATGACTCGTTAGATTGGCTGTTTCCGCTTGGCGACCTGAATGATTCCAGCTACTCAGAGTTCATCACTAAGGTGGGTGCCTTGGTGATGGGATCGTGCACCTACGAGTGGATAGTTCGCAATGCTGATAAGGTTGCTGCCGAAACCGGATCATTGTGGCCGTACACTCAGCCCGTCTGGGTATTCACCGGTCGCAGGTTGTCGATAATCGAGGGTGCAGATATTCGATTTGTAAACGGGGATGTGCGCCAAGTTCACAATGAAATGCGGATAGTTGCGGAGGGCAAGAACATCTGGATTGTGGGGGGTGGTGATTTAGCAGGGCAGTTCCATGATGTCGGGCTTTTGGATGAGCTAATCATCCAGATTGGATCGGCTACCCTGGGCAGAGGAAAGCAACTGTTCC
>JAAUSV010000245.1 GCA_012032525.1 Leptolyngbyaceae cyanobacterium SL_7_1 | reverse complement strand
AAGCGCATCGTGCAACCGTTGGTGCAGATGGAGGAAATCACTAAAAAACTGGGGAAAGGGCATTGGGGAGGAACGGGTTCCCGCCAACGAAATTCAAGAACTCGATCAACTGGCAGAGAGTTTCAACCTCATGGCAGCCAGTTTGGAGGGCGTAGAGCAGCGGCGTCGCGATCTGGTCAGCGATCTCACCCACGAACTCCGTACCCCGTTAACGGTGCTCAATGGCTACCTGGAGGGGCTAGCCGATGGCACCGTCGATCCATCCCCAGAGGTCTACCAAATTCTCGTCAAAGAAACCACCCGAATGCGGCGGTTGGTCAACGATTTGCAAGAGTTGTCCAAGATGGAGGCGGGGTATTTCCCGATCGATGCCAAACCGATCGACCTCTACCCCCTGCTCACGGCTTTGGTGCAAAAATTTTCTGACCAACTCCCCGACAATCGTTTGGTGATTCGTCTGCGCTACGCCGAGGATACGCCAATGGTGCTCGCCGATCCAGAGCGGGTGGAGCAGATCCTGGTGAACCTGTTGAGCAATGCCCTGCGCTACACGGTTTCTGGTTCAATCTCCATTCATGTCTATCAGGAGGACGACTGGATGTGGATTGCCGTCAGCGACACGGGCAAAGGCATTGTGCAAACCGATCTACCCCATGTGTTTGAACGGTTTTGGCGAGCCGATCGCTCCCGCGATCGCACCTCCGGCGGCACGGGCATCGGCTTAGCCATCTGTCGGCGGCTGGTGGAGTTGCAGGGCGGCACGATCGAAGTCAAAAGCGAAGTCGGCAAAGGCAGCACCTTTCGCTTTTCCTTGCCGATCGCCCTTTAGAGCCAAATGCTCAATTCTCTGCAAAAAATCCTAGACACCTTCAAACTCCTGTGGGGTGGGCATCTTGCCCGCCAAGATTGACTGGGCGGGCAAGATGCCCACCCCACAAGCAAACATAATTAAGCGGCGTAATAGAAGCGTTCGTGAACCACTTTGCCATCCTTCCAGCGCTGCACAGACACCTGATCGTGGGTGACGTTGCCCCATTCTGCATGGGTGTAATCTACAAACCATTCAGAAATAATTACATCCTCCCCATAGGCAACCGCCTTTAGTTCCGCTGCTCGAAATTCTGTGACTTTGGAGAAGAAATCCAGTTCCCGATCGCGGTTTGCCGCTTTCCCCACGGTGGCAGGGGTTTCGTTTTCCTGCATCACCACATCGTCGCCATAGTATTTCTCAAAGGCTTCCATCGCTTTGCCTTGGAGAACCAGATTTTTGATGTCTTCAAAATTTGCTCGCAGGTCAGTGGCAGTAATCATCGGGTTTGTCCTCTTAACGTTGGTGGTCTGACGCGGAGTTGCTTTAACTCACAAATTCATCATGATTTATTCTTCCTGATTTGAGAAGACGATAAACTGGAATAGAATTTATTCTGATTCGGAATCAATCTAGATGCTCGATCTGATTACTTGCATCAAAAGTTTTGCGCGGACGGTGGAGACGAGTAGCTTCTCAGCGGTGGCGCGGGAGATGGGCACGACCCAGCCCACGATTAGCAAGCAAATTGCCGCGCTAGAGGACTATTTGGATGTGCAACTGTTGGTGCGATCGACTCGCAAAATGAGTTTAACGGAGGAAGGACTACGTTTTTATGAGCACTGCCAATCCGTTTTAGAAGCCCTATCAGAAGCAGAATCGAGCGTGGGCAAGCGCAAAACTCCATCCGGAGTTTTGCGGGTGAATTGCTCCGTAGCGTTTGGACAAATGCAAGTGCTGCCACGGCTGAAACGGTTTCTCGATCGCTACCCCACTATCAAACTTGACCTCAGCATGTCCGATCAATTCGTCGATCTAGTAGGCGAGGGAATTGATCTGGCAATCCGCATTGGTAGGTTTGCTGACCCCAATTTGCTTTCCCAGTCGATCGGCAAATTTCGCTTTGTCACCGTTGCCTCGACCAGTTACCTCAACAGATTTGGTGAACCGCAGGTTCCGGCTGATCTACTAGACCACAACTGCATCGTCTACACCCGGCAGTCTACCGGGAACGAGTGGCAGTTTCGCGGCACCACCGTGGTCGTCAGCGGCAGTTTGCGAGTGAATAATTCCACAGCGCTGCGAGAGGCGGTGTTGGCAGGCATTGGCATTGGCTGCTCCCCGATCTGGGCATTTAGTCAGGAATTGGAAAATCGATCGCTCAAGGTGGTGTTGGCGGAGTATGAACCAGACCCGATTCCCATGCAGGTGGTTTACCGCCGAGGGCGCTTCCAATCAGCTAAGGTGAAGTGTTTTATTGAGTTTCTCATGGAGGAGTTTCAGTCAGAGATGCTCTAATCCGTTCAACCCTCCAGATACGTCTTCATCGCCACTGTTTGCGGATTGCCAAACAGCGCCTCGGTCTGTCCCACCTCTGCCAAGTAGCCAAAGCGATCGCCCCGCTCATCCACCTGGGTATGAAAAAACGCTGTCACATCCGCCAATCGTCGGGCTTGCTGCAAATTGTGGGTGACGATGACGATCGTGTAGGTAGCCGCCAATTCTCGAATCAGTGCTTCAATCTCACTCGTGGCGATCGGGTCGAGCGAGGCACAGGGTTCGTCCATCAACACCACGGCTGGTTTAACGGCGATCGTGCGGGCAATACACAATCGCTGTTGCTGCCCACCCGACAGGGCGAGGGCAGGAGTGTGCAGTTTGTCTTTAACCTCGTCCCACAGGGCGGCTTGCCGGAGCGATCGCTCCACCACTGCATCCAGATCGGCGCAATCCCCGGCAATCCGTAGCCCGTAGGCAACGTTGTTATAAATCGACTTGGGAAAGGGATTGGGTTTTTGAAACACCATGCCGATCTGACGCCGCACCGCCACCGGATCGATCGATCGGGCATACAAATCATAGTGGTGGTAGTACACCTTGCCCGTGAGCCGAAAGTGGGCGATCGCATCATTCAACCGATTAAAGCAACGTAGCACCGTGCTCTTGCCACACCCCGATGCCCCAATCAAGGCAGTGATTTGCTGCGGAAAAATGCTGAGATTCACGTCTCGCACTACTGGTTGCTGACCGTAGGATATTGATAACTGCTCGGTTCGCAAAAGCGGAGTGGCAGGTGAGTCGATCGGGTTAGGGTCGATCGATATGTCCTCAGTTGACGAAATTTTAATATCCACAGCTTGATTGAGATTGCTATATTGCGATTATCATCTCAACTTAGACAATTTTCGCTACTTGTATCGAGTGTGGCATTTCACCTCCTGCTGGGTGCGAAGGTGGGCAGTACTCCCCTGCCGTTGTCGATGTATCGTTGGGGTGTACGAACGGATGACAAACCCCGATCGTGGTTGCGGGGAGTTCAGACTAAACATGCCAGTGCGATCGGGCGAATGCTTGAAGTTGTGGTGATTGGGGGAATTGTGGTTGCGTTTTTGTTGCCAGCCGTTGAGTACGTTTTGCCTTAATACTTTCAATGGGTAGTCCTAAACCTGTAATGATTTTTGTGGGCGGGCGCAGCCCGCCCCACAAAAAATCATTACTTGAATACCGCTACCCTGGGTTTTTCCATCATCAGCTTTTAATTTGAGGTTGAACTCTAATCCCAAGCAGTCACCCCAAAGGCATCCCCCGCTTTGAACTCTACTCTAAAATCCACTTGAGCTTGATTGGGGGGAGTGGCGATCGTCACCCCATTCAATAGCGTGTTCTCCAGATTTTGGTCAGATAACTCATCCACTGGTTCATAGCTGGCGATCGTGCCATCGGCATTCACCCTCACCCGGTAGACCAGGGGTTGATCAAACAGGGCGTAGCCATCTTCGGGGAGATCACTGCTAACGTTCCAGATCTGTAGCCACAGCAGTTCCTGGAGCACTGCCATCTCCGCCGCATCAATGGTTGTCAAATCCGAGGGCGGTGATGGGGCGCGCAGCAGGGCGGCATCGGCAATCGGCGTGGTGTCTACTTTGTAGGCGGCGTACCAAGGGGTGACAGCGATCGCCACATCCGACGAAAACACCACCTCAAAATCTGCCACGGGTTGATCGGGGGTTTGTGCTTGATTGGCTGCCCACAGGTCATAAATTGGGGTTAACAGTGCCAAGCCTCGGCTGTCAGGATCATAGACGTAGTACTGGATTACCTCCGCATTGGCATTGACCAGCACCCGCATGATCAGGGGTTTTCAAGATCTAACGGTTGCCAAGTGCGTTGGATTTGGTCGTATAGGCGTTGTTGTAGCGTGTTCAGCAGCCTCGCGTCAGTCAGGTCTGGTTGGAGAATGTTGGAGTCAATTTTTTGAAACGCTAGGGCGATCGGGGTGGAATTTTTCACCACGTTCATTAGCTGAAGGTCGGAGGTTGCCCCCGGATGATCCCCCCGTTCAATTTCCACACAGGCAAATGGATCGTCCTTATACCGCCGGGGATCAAGCCCCTGATAGATAAACTTGCTCCCATTGAAGAATGGATCGTCGTAGGGCACTTTTAGAATGTAATTGACTAGCCTTGCCAGTTGTAAGTAGCACTGCCCCCGCGACTGTCGCCATGCGTCGATGTCGGTAGAGTTTGCAGACCCAATTTCCTCCTGCTCCATTGCATCCCTAAAGCTGAGGAATACCTCATTCAATACTCGATTGGCATTCTCACTCAATGCGGCTTCAAAATCTACCACTGCCCACCCAGCAATGCCCGCATTGGTGTGGACATCTGCCAGTAAAGGGGGATTTTGTTGACTATCGGGATGGCGGGCTGCCCGTTGCAGCAATGCCACCACCTGACTGATCGCCTGTTGATCAATCGGGATTTCCCAACCATTCTCCTCCAGCGATCGCAGTAATCGTGCTCGACCCACCGCATTGAGAAATTCCGGTTCCCCACTGAGCAAGCCCTTTTCGTATTCGGCGATCGCCCGTTCAAAATCGCCCATGCTCTCGTACAACTCCCCCAGACTCAGCAAACTCTGGCGATCGCTGGGGTCAAAGTTGAGCGATCGAATGTAGCTGTCCTGCGCCTGCAACCAGGCATTATTGACCACATACCGCTCTCCTTTGTGGTAATACCAGTCGCTGATCAAACGTAGATTGGTGTGGATGCCATAGGAGACTGTCATCAGTGAGGCGGCAATGCCAAACGTTACCTTGGCGTAGAGGGATTGGGGGATGCCTAAGCTGCTAAGGACAGTTTCAACGGTACGTTTTCCCCGATCGGTCAAGGCTCCGCCCGCCACCACCGCCAAGCCTGCCCCCTGCCCCACGGTACTCAAGGTTCCTAAAAAGTCAAAGCCCTTCGTCGAAAATGCTTTAGCCGTCTGGGAAATGAACGCGGTGGAAAATACCAAACACACCACTGTCCCCAAGTTCCACACCCAATTAAACCGCATCCAACGCGGCTGGGTTGCCAGGGAGGATTCCGAGTCGGAAATTTTTAGATACCACCACCAGGAGGATTCGGGGGGTTTGATGCTCTGACAGCATTGAGCCAGCAAATCTCCACGGCAGATAACTTTGGTTAGCTCGCGCAGTTGGTTGTCAAGCTGGATCAGCCGCACCAATAATCGTTGGGGTGGCAAGGTGGTTGATGCAGTGGTGGCAGCGAGGATGTCCTGCACCCGATCGCGTGCCATTAGCAGATCTAACAACACTTCGATCGGGGGTTGCCCAGTGTAGGGTTCGATCGTCTGTAGGGCTTTGGCGTAGTGCTCGATCGCCTGCTCTAAATCGTGCTCAACGTCTGATTGAAAGGAAGACCCATCCCACTCCTCCATGATGGTAGCCCTGATTATGGTAACGATTGCAGCATTCTATCCTCAGAGTATCGTTTTCTGCTGAGGACAGGAGCCTTTGTTACAGAGACCTGCACAATGGTGTCAACCGTCACTCTGATTTCGTAGGTTGGGTTGAGTGTTGACGAAACCCAACAAGTCTATAGGTGTTGGGTTTCACGCTGTTCAACCCAACCTACGCGACCCAACAGTTTAGACTGGACACTTTATTAGGCTAAACCTACCAACTTGGCACTGAGATCCCACATACGATCGGCGCGTTCGTCATCGCGGGCTTGGGGGGAGACCCGTTGGGCAAACGACTTGCCGTCTTTCTTTTGACGATTGCCCCAACTCCAATAAACGCCAGACTGTTTGTATTCTGGGTCTGCCACCACCTGAGCAACCCGATCGCCCGCCAATTCCTGCGACACATAGCCCCCTGTGACGTTCTTTTGAAACCAGGGAAACAGCTTTTGGAACAGCGGATAGTGGTTGCGGAACAGCGGTGTATCGGCAACACAACCGGGATAGAGAGAACTAAAGGTGATGCCCGTGGCGTCGTGGTAGCGGCGATGCAACTCCCGCATGGTGAGGACGTTACAGACTTTGCTGTCCTTGTAAGCTTTGACCGGTTCAAACGTCTTGCCATCGATCATGGCGATCGGCGTTTTAAACCCAGCCGCAAATCCATCCAGATTGCCCAAATCGGGACGAGGGGGAATCTTGCCGCCCAATTCATCGGGGTTGTGGGTGACGGTTCCAAGGATCACGAGGCGGCGATCGTCGCGGGAAGAGTGTTTCAGGTCTTCCAGCATCAGGTTACACAACAGGAAATGCCCCAGATGGTTTGTCGCCACGCTCAGCTCGTAGCCCTCTGGACTGCGCAACGGTTCCTTCAGTAACGGCATGTAGATGGCGGCATTACAGACTAGCGCGTCCAGCGGTCTACCCAGTTCTCGAAACTTCTGGACAAACTGCCGTACGCTCTCCAGGGATGCCAGGTCGATCGGCAAGAGGGTGTAGTGAGTTGGAGAAATCCCAACTGCTTCAGCCGCCGCTTGAGCTTTGGGCAAATCCCGATTTGCCAGGACGACGTGCCATCCCCGATTTGCCAGGGATTTGGCAGTATACAAGCCAACTCCAGACGTGGTTCCAGTAATTACAACGGTGGGTTTTTGATCAGTCATTGCCTTAAAAAGTTTAAATCGTTGATTGCCAATGTCTGTTTCTAGAATCTCATGGCATCGTACCGCTGGTTCTCAGATTTAAAACTTGTACAAACTTGTACAAATAAGAGGTGTTTAAGTTGACATTATCCCTGGCTAGCAGTCGATAATCGATCAATTCGTTATGAAACGCTATGACTGGAAAGACTCACGGGGCGATCGCCGCTGGCAATGCTCGAACGGTGGAGGCGGGGATGGAAATGTTGCGCTTGGGCGGCAATGTGTTTGATGCGGTGGTGGCGGCAATGGTCGCTTCGTTCATTACAGAGCCAACCTTGAATTCCATTGCGGGCGGCGGGTTCCTGCTGGCACACACTCAGGACGATCGCAATATCCTATTTGATTTTTTCTGCCAAACTCCCAGGGTGAAACGTCCGGTGGAGGAGATCGAGTTCTACCCGGTGACTGTCAACTTTGGGACGGCTACCCAGGAATTTCATGTCGGTATGGGGTCGATCGCGGTTCCGGGGGCGATCGCAGGGTTGTTCCATGTACACGATCGGCTGGGACGCTTGCCCCTGAGAACGTTGTTAGAACCAGCGATTCACTACGCTAAGCAGGGAATTGAATTGGATGACTTCCAAGCCTACTGCTTTAGAATTCTCGGACCCATCTGGATCACGTCTGATTCGATGCGATCGGTGATTGCGCCGGGGGGAAAGCTGCTGCAACCGGGCGATCCAATGGTGATGTCCGATTTGGCAGACACCTTGATCTATTTGTCGGAAACAGGTGCACGCGGGTTCTACGAAGGTGAGATTGCCCAACGACTGGTGCGCGATTGCCAGGAAAAAGGAGGCTACCTCACCGCCGAGGATTTGCGACACTACCAGGTGATCGAGCGGCAACCGCTACAAACCTCCTACCGGGGCAAAACCCTGTTGA